>JAYUSC010000079.1:0-12956 GCA_043755885.1 Pseudanabaena sp.
CGCCGCCTATCCTTACTTATTTTATGGCGCGGCTTCGCCGCGCCATAAATAATTGGTTCTTTTATGAAAAATGGGAACATCACTTTTTGTCGTTGCCGAAAATGAAACCGTGCTGAATCCTATTTAATCTAGGTGATATCTTCAAAACAGCAGAAATGGAAATATCGTAAAACCAAGGTTCGTAGGGATTTAATCATATGCGTCACTTAACTACATTTGTTCTCAGTCTTGCTTTTTGTATTCCCGCGATCGCAACGATCGCACCTTCGGCAAAAGCTCAAGAATCTGCGGCAAAGTATGCCGAAATCAAAAATGAGCGGGTTCTCACGGTCACAGGACGTGGTGAACGCAGTGTCAAAACCACTAAGGCAAGAATTCAGCTTGGGGTAAATGTGGAAGGAAAAACTGCGATCGCAGTTCAGACAGAAGTTGCACGTCAAGCTAATAGCATTGTCTCGCGCTTGCAGGGGCTAAATGTTGAGAAATTGCAAACTACCAGCATTCAGCTTAATCCCAAGTATGTCTATGAAAATAATCGCCAACGCCAAGAAGGTTTCACAGGACAGACTAGCGTCAGTTTTGTCGTTGCGATCGATCAAGCTGGTGATGTCCTTGATGCGGCTGTCAACTCAGGCGCAAATCTCGTTGAACAAATTAGTTTCATCGCCACCGATGCCGAGTTAAATGCTGCTAAGCAATTCGCGCTCCAAGATGCGATCAAAGATGCTCAAACTCAATCGAATACGGTTTTGAGTGCCTTAGGTTTTACGCCCAAAACGATCAAGACGATTAACATTAATGATTCTGCGATCGCATATCCAGTTGCACAGCAACGAATGGACATGGTTGCCAAATCTGCAAACTCCGTACCGATCTTAGGCGGTGAGCAGAAGGTCGAGGCTGTAGTAACTTTGCAAATTACTTATTAAAAATCAAGGTTTTATGTGGCGCGGCTTCGCCGCGCCACATAAACCTTGATTTTACTGAGGGGCTTTACGCTTTAGAATGGCTAGAACGCCCCCTTTGACCAGACCATGCTTGACTATATCCGTGATGGTAATGAAATTTATCAAAAATCCTTTGCCACCATTCGCGCCGAGGCAGATTTTTCAAACTTACCGCCAGACCTAGAAGTAGTCGCGGTGCGCCTAATTCATGCTTGTGGGATGACAGATATTGTGAGAGATCTTGGCTATTCTGAAGATGTGGTGAAAATTGGGAGGGCTGCCCTGAAAAATGGCGCAAATATTCTCTGTGACGCGCAAATGGTTGCCAATGGCGTTACTCGCAAGCGATTGCCAGCCAATAACCCTGTAATTTGCACCCTCAATGAGCCTGAAGTGCCAGAACTTGCCAAGCAAATTGGCAATACCCGATCAGCTGCCGCCATGGAATTATGGCGATCGCATGTTGAGGGATCGATTATTGCGATCGGTAATGCGCCCACGGCTTTGTTTCACTTATTAGAAATGCTAGATCAAGGTTTGCCCAAACCAGCCGTTATACTAGGATTCCCTGTTGGTTTTGTCGGTGCGATCGAATCAAAGGCGGCTTTGGCAGCCAACAGTCGCGGCGTTCCCTTTTTGACTATTCATGGTCGGCGGGGCGGTAGCGCGATGGCAGCCGCAGCCCTGAATGCATTAGCGATGGAGAATGAGTTATGAACCCAGTTGAAGAAGTGATTGCAAAAAAAGGAAACCTATATGGCTTAGGGATTGGACCTGGCGATCCAGAGCTATTGACGATCAAGGCGCATCGCATTTTGACTTCAGTTCCCGTGATCGCCTATCCCACCATGGAAAGCGGCAAAGTTTTAGCGAGAGCGATCGTGGCTGATTTTATTCGTCCTGAACAGATCGAAGTGCCGATGCCACTTCCCTTTAGTGTCGATCGCTCCTCACAGCCCTATTACGATATCGCTGCTGAGAAAATCGCCGAACATTTAGAAGCAGGGCGGGATGTGGCGGTATTATGCGAAGGTGATCCGATGCTTTACGGCTCATTTATGTATATTTTTAATCGTCTATCTGATAGATTTCATACAGAAGTCATTCCTGGCATATCTTCGACTTTTGCCAGTGCTGCGATGCTGGGTGCGCCCCTCACTTATCGCAATGATGTGCTGAGCATTATGCCTGCAACTTTAGAGGCAAATATTTTACGCGATCGCTTAGCAGTTGCTGATGCGGCGATCATCATTAAATTAGGTAGACATTTCGCGAAAGTTAAGTCGGTTTTAGAAGAATTAGGATTATTTTCGCGAGCTTTATATATTGAACGCGCCACAATGCCCAATCAAACAATTAAGCCAATTTCTTCAGTTGTTGCCGATGAGGTTCCTTATTGGGCAATCGTGATGATTCCCAGTCAAACTAATCCCCAATAAAAAAGAATCTGTGCAAAGCACAGACTCTTTTTTATTGGGATTGACTAACCGTTAGGAGAAACTGTAGTTGGTGTTGGTGTTGCAGAAGGGGTTGCAGCTTTTGGAGGTGCGGCTGGTGTTGCCGTCGGCTGGGCTGTTACGGTTACTGCTGGTGCTGGTGCTACAGGTTGAGGCTGTACAGTGACCTCAACTTTGGGGGTTGGTTGAGCAGTTGCAGGACTTACTTCTCTAATAGTTGTGTTATTCCGTTCGATGATTGTTGATTTGTTTTCTTTCACAGTATCAACTGCACTCGGCACTAAGATCGGAGTTGGGACTGGACGGTTGTTTAGGAAGTACGCGATCGCGCCACCACCTACAGCCAAGAGAAGCAGGACGATAACAATAACCGCACTAGAACTTCCATCATTGCTGACCTTAGTCGTGCGCTCTTCAGAAGTGCTATATCCGTTCGCAGGAGTGTTGGAACGAGAAGTAACTTTTTTAGTGATTTCTTGATCTCTTTCGTCAGACATGATTTTTAATAGAACTCTTAGTAGTTGTTTAAGATAGGTGTTGCGACGTATCGCACTTATTAGTCATTGCAGTTCTCAACTTATTACAACATGCCTTTCAGTTTGTCTTTGGCATCTTCCGTTAAATTGCGAGTCTTCGATTCGATTTGTTTTGCTTTGCCAGTGACTTGATCTTGGCGATCGCCTGTCAAATTACCGAACGCCTCCTGCGTTTTTCCTTCTAGATTTTCAGCATTCGCTTTCACTCGTTCTGGCAATTTCACACCATCTTTGATGTTCTCAGTCGCTCTCCGAGCATCAGCTTCAGCTTGCTTTGCCTTGCCAATGATTTGATTTTTGGCATCACCTGTAACATTGCCAATCGCTTCTTGAGTTTTACCTTCAAGATCCTTGCTAGCTGCCTTTACTCTCTCCATTGTGGCGATCGCTGGATGAGGGTAATTAACTAGCTGCGTGAATGATTGTTCCGCTGAACTATCCTTAACAGCAAGCCCAAAGACTAAGGTAAATGAGAGGATTGAAATTAATCCAATATTTAGTAATGATCGATAAATTTGCGAAATCATTTCAATTCTCCAACTTACTCTCTAAAAAATATATGATTTTAGATTTAATTTATCTAGTTTAAAAAGTATTCCGTGGGGAATACCTTATCTTGCTGGATACTAGAATAGAGGTGTATTTTGACGATTAAAATACCAAAAATTTTAAATCTTAATTTTTATTTAATCAAGTTTAATCAACAGCATTTTCGACATCTTTCGCTTTATTTTTTACAGATTCAGCAACATTTTTGGCTTTGTCTTTGACATCTTCAGATGCATTGCGAATATCCGCTTCAACCTGCTTTGCCTGACCTTCAGCTTGCTTTGAAGAGTCATTCGTGATATTGCCTACAGCTTCTTCAATTTTGCCTTCAATGTTTTTGGCAGTCGCTTTAGCTCTTTCTTGTAAACTCATAACTAATGTCCTCTGTTATTTTATTTCACAAATTCACTTTGACAGTCGCATGATTGATTTATTGAGTGAGATGAGTGAATTGATTAACTACTATATAAAATGTAACAAAGAGGATTTAGTCAACAGATATAATGATAGACAGGATTTCTAAAATATTTATTGAGCAGTCAGCCTCGCAATTAATCACTGATTTCTTTACTCCTAGTTTGTTCTTAACCTTAATATAGAGAATGTCAATTATGTCTAACCAAAATGGCGTGATGATGCAGTATTTTCACTGGTATATGCCTGATGATGGCAGTCTGTGGAATCAGGTAGCGGAGAAAGCTGAGGAATTAGCAAAAATTGGAGTTACGTCTCTATGGTTGCCACCTGCTTACAAAGGTACGGGTGGAGGGATGGACGTGGGTTATGGCATTTATGATTTATTTGACCTTGGCGAGTTTGACCAGAAAGGCTCAATTAGAACTAAGTATGGCACTAAAGACGAATATATTCGCGCCATTAAAGCCGCGCAGAAAGCAGGAATTAATATTTATGCTGATGTAGTGTTTAATCACAAACTAGGAGCCGATCGCGAAGAAGAAATGGAGGCAACACCATTTAGCATGGAAAATCGAAATCAGGCGATCGGCGAATATCAAAAGATCAAGGCTTGGACTCACTTTACTTTTGAAGGTCGCAAAGGCAAGTATTCGACAATGGAATGGCATTGGTGGCATTTCGATGCGATTGATTTCAACGTTTATAACCAAGGTGAAGACGCTATCTATTTGCTTAAAGGTAAATCCTTTGATCAAGGCGTTGATCTCGAAAAAGGGAACTTTGATTACTTAATGGGTTGTGATCTTGATATGGAGAATCCTGAAGTTAAAGGAGAACTCAAATATTGGGGGGAGTGGATTTGTGACACGACGCATGTGGATGGCTTTCGGTTTGATGCGGTCAAACATGTCTCAGCAGAGTTCTTTCAGGAATGGCTAGAGCATGTGCGTCATCATGCAAAACGTGATTTATTTGCTGTAGGAGAATATTGGTCTTACGAAGTAGAGGCTTTGCACCATTTCATTGAGGTCACTGAGGGCAAGGTCGATCTATTTGATGCACCTTTGCACTTAAATTTCCATCTTGCCAGTCAAGCAGGCGAGAATTATGACCTTAGCCAAATTTTTGAAAATACCTTAGTCAAAGATCAGCCAGCCCTCGCGGTTACCTTGGTAGAAAACCATGACTCTCAGCCATTACAGTCTCTAGAATCAATTGTCGAGGCTTGGTTTAAGCCCCTTGCCTACGCGCTAATTTTGTTGCGGCAAGAAGGATATCCTTGTATTTTTTACGGTGACTACTACGGCGCACATTACAAGGATTGGGGTAAAGATGGCAATGAGTACGAAATTTGGATGGAGAGCCACCAATGGTTACTTGACAAGTTTCTGTTTGCGCGGCAAACCTATTGCTATGGCGATCAGTTAGACTATTTTGACCATCCTAATACGATTGGTTGGACAAGATTGGGCGATGAAGAGCATTCTGGTGGCATGGCGGTTGTACTAAGTAATGGTGAGGATGGACGAAAATGGATGAATGTCGGGCATCCTAATAGTACCTACATTGATATCACAGAGCATGTTGATGAGCCTGTGACCACCAATGACGATGGCTGGGCGGAGTTTCGTTGCAATGGTGGTTCAGTCTCTGTATGGATCAAAAAGTAGAGAGCTAAGTAGCTAGAGCTAAGAGAGAGTAGCAGCGCAAAGCGCCGCCACTCTCTTTTGGGTTAATTGTGAGCTACAAATCATTGTCGATTTTTGGTAGTCTTATATACATTACTTGGCAACAATAAATCTATGGCTCTCTATCGTTTAATCTATGTAAGTCAGGCGATCGCAGGACTAGAGTATCCCGACTTAGTTGAAATTTTGCAGAAATCTGAACGCAACAACAAAAAAGTGGGAATTACGGGGATGTTGAGTTTTGGTGATTCGATGTTTTTGCAGGTGTTGGAGGGCAGTCGGCGCATGATTAGCCAAACCTATAATCGAATTCTGCTAGATAAGCGCCATGTTAATGCTGAACTGATTGATTTCTCGGAAATAGACCATCGTGCTTTTGCTCAATGGTCGATGAAGGTAGTACAGATGGGCAATCAAACTGAAGTGCGCGATATTATTTTGAAACATTCAAATTCAGATGTATTTTCGCCTATTTCGATGACGGGTAAACAAAGTCTAAATTTCTTGCGTGAGTTAACTGAACTTTATCAAAAAGGTTTGATTGGTAACTAGGCTCAAGCAAGCTTAAAACCCAAAAAGAAAAAGTGACCGCGTAGCCGTCACTTTTTCTTTTTGGGTTTTAGTTTATAAAATAAACTAAAATCATAAATAAAGTATTAAATAATAACTCATAGTCTTGATTTAACCGCAAAAATTAGCTAGTATCAGAGACAAGAAAATACAAATTTACAAACTTGTATTTGGAGGGTTCAGTTGCAAAAGCAAAAATCTCTTAAACGCAAACCTACAGTCAATCAACCAGAACAGTTTCAGCAATTGGACGATCGCGATAAATTGCTGTTGCAACTCTTACAAGAAAATAGTCGAACCAGTAATGTCGAACTGGCGCGTCAGTTAAATCTCACGCCGCCGGGACTGCAAAAGCGGCTCAAAAAACTAGAAGATAGTGGTTGCATCGATGGATATGTAACGCTCGTAAATCGTGAGGCTGTGGGACTCGATCTGCTCTGTTTTACGCAAGTTACGCTCACTCATAATCAGCCTGAATGTGTCGGTCAATTTTGCGATCGCATGAAAGGATTAACTGAAGTATTGGAATGCCACCATCTGACTGGTGAGTTTGACTATTTATTGAAGGTGGTCGTGTCGGATCACCAACAGCTAGAAAGATTTCTGAATGAGCAAATCACGCCAATGTCAGGCGTTGAGAAGGTACGCACAAATATCGTGCTTAACCAAATCAAATCATCAACTTCTCTGCCCTTAGAGAGGGAAGGTAGCGACGATGAAACATATAGAAGGAACGTTATTGGGTTATGAAGGTTGCCACCTCTACTATCAAAATTGGCAGCCAGAGGGAATCAGCCATGCGATCGTGGTGCTTGTGCATGGATTGGGAACGCATAGCGGCGTATTCCAGAATGTGGTGGACTATTTGGTTCCCCAAGGCTATGAAGTCTATGCCCTAGACCTACGCGGACATGGACGCTCTGATGGACAGCGCGGCTACATTAATAGTTGGCAAGAATTTCGCGAAGATCTCCATCTGCTGTTGCAACAGATCCGATCGCAACGAGCTTGTTGTTCCTATATCCTGTGGGGGCATAGCTTAGGCGGCACGATCGCCCTTGACTATATCTTGCACTATCCCGAAAATATTCACGGCGCGATCGTCACAGCACCCGCTTTGAGTAAGGTGAATATCTCTGCTTTTAAATTATCTTTGGGTAGATTGTTTTCTAACGTACTGCCACATTTCAGTTTGAAGTTGGGGATTCCCCATGAAAAGAATGCGCGAACTCCAGCAGAACAGTTTGCTTATGAGCAAGATCCATTGAGACATGAATATGGCACTGCGCGTCTGGCTACTGAGTTTTCGGCAACCGTAGAGTCGATTTATAGCCATGCATCTGAGCTTAAAATCCCTTTATTAGTGATGCATGGGAATGCCGATCGCGTTACACTTCCCGAAGGCAGTCGCGCCTTTTTTCAACGGGTGATCTTTCCTGACAAAGAACATCGGGAATATCCTGATAGCTACCACGATCTATATGTGGATGCCCATGCTCGCAAAGTATTTACGGATTTGGAAATCTGGCTCGACCGCCATTTAGATGGAGCGCAAACTTGCCAGCCTTTCTTGGGAAATACATTACAGAATGCGTCTTTAGTTCCTTTAGGTCGGACATTGCCTTCTCTCTTAGAAGCAGCTTGTCAAAATCATCCCAATGCTAAAGCGCTCAATCAATGGACAGAACTGGGTTGGCGATCGCTATCCAATCAAGCATTCAAATCGGCAACCGAAAATTTGGCGATGGGACTGCTCGGTTTGGGATTAGTTAAAGGCGATCGCGTGGCGTTTTTGCTGCATAACGATCTCAATTTTGCGATCGCAGATATGGGTTGCTTATTAGCAGGAATGGTGGATGTCCCGATTGACTTGACGCAGACTTTAGAAAATATTTTCTTGGTTCTATCTCACAGTGAAGCTAAAGTTTTAGTTGTGGCAAATTTGAATTTGCTAAAGCAAATTGCGCCATATTTGGGTAAAGCTGAGAATTTGCAGCAGATCGTGATTGCGGAAGTCCCTGAAGATTGGCAGCCAATGGGAGCGCTGAATCTAGAATCGACCATAGTAGAAGACACCCAGAATGATCGCTTAGAATTTACTCGAAATATTCCTGATCAAGCCTGTCTCGATCTGCATACGCTCTTGCCTAGAACACATGGAGAATCGCATCGGGAATCGCATTCAGAATCCCCTGATATATCCTTACCTCAATGCTTGCAAGCCTTCTCCCTAGAAGAGTTGCAAACCCAAGGACAGAGCAGAACTTCTGCACCGAATCTACAAATCTTGCGATCGCGTTTAACTTCTAAAGACCTCGCTACGATTATCTACATTCCCGCAGAGGATGGCAAACTGGTGGGTGTGATGCTGACCCATGAAAATCTGTCTGGGAATGCTTTAGCCGCTTTTGCCAGTTTAAAAGGATTGGAATGGGGCGATCGCGAAGTGGGACTGTCATTTTTGCCGCTGACCCATGTGTTTGCGCGTTGCTTGTTTTATGGGCATCTCTACTATGCTCATAGCGTTTACTTCTCCCATCCCAACCGCGTTCTCAAGCATTTAAAGGAAGTCCAACCGACGATTCTCGCTTCGATCCCCTTACTGTTAGACAAGTTCTACAGCAAAATCGTCGATCATAGTCAGAAATCATTGTCATGGTGGGAGCGACAAATTGCGTCATGTGGATTGCGACTTGCCCAGCAATATCAATTAGGACAGGAACCCCACGGACTAGCCGCTTTGCCCAGCAATTTGATGACGAAAATTGCGGATGGATTGGTATATACCCAATGGCGATCGCTATTTGGCGATCGCGTTAAATTTCTGCTCAGTGGTGGTGCAGCGCTAAGCCCTGAAATTGCCAATGTGTTTAATGCGGCAGGAATACCCATCTTGCAAGGCTATGGACTGACGCAGACAGGTGGTGTGGTCTGTTTCAATCGAGTGGACAACAATCGTGCAGGTACGGTGGGCAGTCCGATTCCTGGTGTGGAAATTGCGATCGCAGCCGATGGCGAAATTCTGGTGCGAGGGCTATACGTGACGACGGGATATTACAAAAATCCTGAAGCGACAAAATTTGCGATCGATCCGCAAGGTTGGCTACATACAGGCGATTTGGGTGCGTTTACTGCCAATGGTTTACTAAAAATCACGGGTTTGAAGAAGTCTTTGTTTAAGCTCTCTACAGGGAAATATATCGCTCCGCAGCCCTTGGAAGATCAGCTCAGAAAGTCTGATCTGATCAAGCAAGCCGCGATTGTCGGCTGCGATCGCAAGTTTTGTTCAGCACTGATTTTTGTGAAGCTCGATGCTTTACGCGATCGGGTCAAGACTTTGGGCTTTCCTGAGTTAAGTCTCACCTTAAGCAGTGCCGAGCTTTTCGAGCATCCCTGTATTTTGTCGCTCTATCGCGCTGCGATCGATGCGATTAACTGCCATTTACCTTATTGGGCAACGGTGAAGCGATTTCGACTGATCGATGCGGAGTTGACCGTCGCTAATGGCTTGCTGACGGCAGACCAGCAAATTAATCGGGCTGCGGTGAGTGAACGCTTCTCTAGCACGATTGATGCTCTGTATGGCGAACAGGATGAGCGTAAAAACAAGAACAAGGTGGGCAATACAGAAACTGCGATCGCTCAACTTGATTGTGCTGATTATGATGCGATCGCCTGTCCGATTTTTACGCAGTCGCTCAATCCCCGCTTTACCAATTAACAAATCCACAGGAGGATTAAGATTATGTTTACACCATTCCGAACCGTAGCCGTACTCGGTGCAGGCGTGATGGGTAGCCAGATCGCGGCTCACCTAGCCAATGCAGGGTTGACAGTCCATCTGCTCGATCTACCCGCGAGTCATGGTCGCAAAAATGACCTTGTGGAAGCAGCTTATAAAAAAGCCCTGAAACTATCGCCACCAATTTGTTTTACTGAGAAAACCTCTCGCCGCGTCATCCTTGGTAACTTTGACGAGCATTTCCATCGCCTATCCACAGTTGACTGGGTGATTGAAGCCATTGTCGAACATCTGCCCACCAAACAAGCCTTGATGGAACGCTTGGAATCGGTGATGCATCCCGATGCAATTATTTCCACGAATACTAGCGGCTTACCAATTCAGGCGATCGCCAAAGGACGAACGCGATCTTTTCGGCAGCGCTTTTTGGGAACGCATTTTTTCAATCCACCGCGCTACCTCAAATTGCTGGAACTGATTCCCACCGAGGATACTGATCCGCAGGTCTTGGCGAGAATGCAATGGTTTGGTGAGTTGCATCTAGGCAAAGGTATCGTCATTGCCAAGGACACTCCCAATTTCATCGCTAATCGGATTGGCATGTACGCCACACTTCTATCTGTCAAAGCATGGACTGAGCAAAATTACACGATCGCAGAAATTGATACTTTAACAGGAACCTTGGTGGGTCGCCCCAAATCTGCGACTTTCCGTACTGCCGATCTGATCGGGCTGGACACTTTGACCTATGTTGCTGATCATCTTTATCCTGCGATTCCTGACGATGAGAGTCGCGAGATCTTTCAAGTTCCAGAAATCTTGCGAAAACTGGTCGCCACAGGAACCTTGGGCGCAAAAACAGGACAGGGTTTCTATAAAAAACAAAAGTCGGAAATTCTGGCTCTCAATCCTGAGACTTTAGAATATGAAGCCACTGATCTAAATGACTCGTTGGAAGTTGCTGCGATCGCAAAATTAAAACTTGCCGATCGCCTGATTGCTCTTTATAGCGATCGCGGTCGGGCTGGTGAATTTTTCCGCCAAACTACGATGGAAATCTTGGCGTACAGCGCCCGTCGGATCCCTGAAATTGCTGACAGTCCATTCGATATTGATCGGGCGCTCTGTTGGGGCTTTGGCTGGGAATTAGGACCATTTGAGATCTGGGAAGCATTGGGCTTTGAGACGGTTCTTGCTGATATGCGATCGGCAAATATCCCAATACCCACATGGGTAGAAATCTTGGATTCCGAAGGAGGTAAGCGTTTTTATCAAGAAGATATCCATCAAGCTCTAGAAGTCTATCGCTATGGACAGGGCTATGCGAAAGTGCCAATCCTCCGCGATGCGATCGATCTATCGATGCTGAAATTGGAACCTAAATTCACATTGTGGCAAAACTCCGAAGCAGCCCTGCTTGATTCGGGCGATGGTGTGCTACTGTACGAATTTCGCTCTAAGGGCAACACTCTCAGTTTCAAAGTGCTGGAAGGGCTATCAGAATCACTCGATATCTTGATGTCTGAGAATTATAAAGGAATGGTGATTGGGAATAGTAGCGCTCATTTTTCTGGTGGTGCAAATCTATTGGAAATGGTCACCGCCGCTCAATCTGGCAATCTTAGCGTATTAGAGAAACTGATTGTCGATTTCCAAAATCTACTCCATCGCATTTACTACGCTCCCAAACCAATTGTCGTCGCCATCCAAGGGCGAGTTCTTGGTGGTGCTTGCGAACTCGTGCTGGCTTGCCCTCATGTCGTCGCCGCCGCAGAAACCTATATTGGTCTAGTGGAAGTGAGCGTCGGTCTAATCCCTGGTGCAGGTGGAATTCTGCGGACAGTCAAGCGGGCGGTGGAACGCTCTGCATCAGAAGCACCAAGCCATATTCAACCATTAATCACCCGCGTCTTTGAAACGATCGCTATGGCAAAGGTTTCTTCTAGCGCTTACGAAGCTCAGGAAATGGGCTATTTACCCGCCAACGCCAAGATCTTGATCAATGGCGATCGCCGTCTCGCCGTAGCTAAATCTGAAATCCTCCATCTCGATCGCCTTGGCTATCTACCACCGATTGAGAACAATAGCATCATGGTGCTAGGGCGTGCGGGTCGTGCCGTATTGGAGCAAGTAGCCTATCTCTTTCAGCAAGGCGGCTATGCCAGTGAATACGATCGCTATCTTGCCAATCAACTCGCCTATGTGATCACGGGAGGCGAACTCTCGGCTCCTGCTTTGGTTTCGGAGCAGTATCTACTGCAATTGGAACGGGAGACTTTCTTGCCACTGTTGGAGCAACCGAAGACACAAGAGCGGATTGCTCATGTTTTGAAAACGAAAAAGCCATTGAGGAACTAATGCCATGAATGAAACATATATTGTCAGTAGCGTCCGCACCGCCGTCGGCAAAGCCCCTCGCGGCACGTTGAGAAACATGCGCCCCGACGATCTGGGTGCGATCGCATTACAAGGTGCATTGCAAAAACTTCCGAATCTACCTGTTGATAACATCGAAGATGCCATCTTTGGTTGTGCCTTTCCTGAAGCCGAGCAAGGATTTAACATCGCGAAGGTGATCGCTAGGCGAGCAGGACTTCCAGACACCGTCGCAGGTGTCACGGTCAATCGCTTCTGTGCGTCAGGATTGCAAGCGATCGCAATGGCATCTCAGGCGATCTCCGCAGGACAATCGGAGATGATGATCGCGGGTGGTGTGGAGTCGATGAGTCTGATTCCGATGGGTGGGCATGTGATGCTTCCCAATCCAACCCTGATCAAAAATATGCCCACGATCTATAGCGCCATGGGGCATACCGCCGAAAATATCGCCGAACAATATCATATTTCTCGCGCCGATCAAGATGCTTTTGCCTTGCGATCGCATCAACGTGCGATCGCCGCCATGCGATCGGAGAAACTCACCGACGAGCTTATTCCCGTCACCGTCCGCGAAACTCTGTATGTGGATGGCAAACCCGAAATCCATGAAACAGTGCTGTCAATGGATGAAGGCGCACGCTTGGATACTAGCCTCGAAGCCCTCGCCCATC
>JAYUSC010000080.1:0-5243 GCA_043755885.1 Pseudanabaena sp.
GTAGATTTAGTAAGCTGTCTAGATATATATCCATGTCTGATAATTATTTGTGATTGTATCTTATTATACACTTATCCCCGTGATCTCAGAAGAACCAAATGGCTTTTCATTACAAAACTATTAAAGTTACTCCTGTTTTAGCGCGGAATTGGGAAATCAGTAAGCGCTATATCGCAGAAAATCTATATAAAATTAAACACTGGCAAATTATCAATGGAGATTACACCTTAGCCACTGAAATACAAGCTACTTGGTTTATTGATCCACCTTATAAAGAAGATGCTGGAAAGGGATATCGCTATGGGAGTAAACTCATTGATTACAAAAAACTGGCAGAATGGGCAAAGAATAGAAAAGGCGAGGTCATATTTTGTGAGGGACATTGCGGTAACTATTTACCATTTACGCCATTGTTAGAGCTAAAAGGAGTGGCAGGTAAAACTAGTAAAGAAGTCATTTATTATCAATCTGATAGATCTAACAACCAGCTTGCTCTTTTTTGAAGTTCTTATTAAAATGAAAACTTCATAATCTTCTGGTAAATCTGATCATCGATTAACGCTACCCAACCTCGACCCATCTTTTCCTTTCCACTTACTTTCATACCTGTGACTTTGGTATTTCTGCCTTCTGTTCCACTTATCTCTCCCCAGTCATCGATAACAAGGTCATCAGTATAAAATATGGCTGTAATTTTTGGATAGTTGAAATCAAGTTCGCAATTTACAAAGTCCCATACCAACCCCAAAAGTTGATCAACCTCTCGATGATGCGATTGCCATGTGATTCCTTCTAACAAACTAATTCTGGGTTGCCCTGCTCTCAAATTTGCACCTTTTGTTATGTTGCCAACAGTGCATTTGATTTCTAAACCCACAGGATAGTTACGCAATTTTTCTTCTGAAGAGGTTTCACCTGCTTTAGGAATAATATCAGGATGCCCTTTTTCGATGGGATTAACAATAGCTCCTGTCGCATTTGCAATGGACTGACAAAGCATTGAACCAACAATTGAGCTTGTTGTCTTGTAGTCAATATTTTTATAAACGCTTGAAGGAATAGTTGCTAAAAATTCATTTGTCTGATCTAATGCCGATTCAATGTGCTGACCATTAACTTCAAATCCACAGAAAATATTGAAATTAGGGTTAATTATATACTTCATCTATATTTTGGTTTTGTTCCACTTCAGCAATCAAATTACTTGCTGTGGTGTTTAGAGATTTTGCAATGTCAAATAAAACAGCTAGAGTTGGAGATTTCAATCCGCGCTCAATCTGACTAACGTATGTACGGTGAATGCCAGCCCTGTCAGCAAGTTCTTCTTGAGAAATTTGTTCTATTTTTCTGTACTTGACTAAGACTTTTCCCATAGCTTTGTTAATGTTTGTCATACAGGCAATATGTCAGAAAAAGAGACTTACAGTCTACAGACAATAGTATTCAATATTTACTTCAATAATTTTACCGATGCAACTTTTGCAAATAGCGATCGCAGCCGCAATTTTGCCCGATCGCGATCAATGTTGTGGCTGTAACGGTAAATTAGTAAGTAGAACCAAAAGCAAAAGCAAAAACTAGATATGTTTGATGAAATCGCCGATAAGTTTGAGGCGGCTTGGAAAAAGTTACGCGGACAGGACAAAATCTCTGACTCCAATATCCAAGGCGCGATTCGGGAAGTACGCAGGGCGCTGTTAGAGGCGGATGTTAATCTGCAAGTTGTCAAAGAGTTTGTTGAGGAAATCTCCAAACAAGCTCTAGGGGCGGATGTGATCGCAGGTGTGCGCCCCGATCAGCAATTTATCAAGATCGTCTATGACGAGTTGGTCAGGACGATGGGCGAGGCAAATGTGCCACTTGCGATCGCAACCAACGCTCCGACTGTAATTTTGATGGCAGGTTTGCAGGGTACTGGTAAAACTACTGCTACTGCCAAACTAGCTTTACATTTACGCAAGCTAGAGCGCACGACTTTACTGGTCGCCACTGACGTATATCGTCCTGCGGCGATCGATCAGTTGCTGACCCTCGGCAAGCAAATCAATGTGCCAGTCTTTGAAATGGGGATCGATGCTGATCCTGTGGAGATTGCGCGTCAAGGCTTGGCTAAGGCTAGGGAATTAGGCGTTGATACCGTGATTGTCGATACGGCGGGGCGCTTGCAGATCGATCGCGACATGATGGATGAGCTGAAGCGGATCAAGGATGTCATTAAGCCCGATGAAGTGCTGCTAGTTGTCGATGCGATGACAGGGCAAGAGGCGGCGACATTGACGCGGACATTCCATGATGAGATTGGGATTACGGGCGCAATCTTGACGAAACTTGATGGCGATACTCGTGGTGGTGCGGCGCTATCGGTACGGCAGATTTCGGGACAGCCAATTAAATTTATCGGTGTTGGCGAAAAGGTTGAGGCGTTGCAGCCCTTTTATCCTGAGCGCATGGCTTCGCGGATTTTGGGTATGGGTGACGTGCTGACGCTGGTTGAGAAAGCTCAAGAAGAAATCGATCTCACCGATGCGGCGCAGCTTCAAGAAAAAATCATGAGCGCCAAGTTTGACTTTGACGACTTCCTCAAAAATACCCGTATGATGAAAAATATGGGTTCTTTTGGTGGGATGTTGAAAATGTTGCCAGGGATGAAAATCAATGACGCGCAGATTCAAGAAGCGGAGAAGCAACTTAAGCGCTGCGAGTCGATGATTAGCTCAATGACCAAGTTTGAGCGCAAAGACCCTGACCTAATCTCGAAGAGTCCTAGTCGCAAGCAACGGATTGCGAATGGATCTGGTCATAAGCTTCAGGATGTCACCAAGCTAATCGCTGATTTTCAAAAAATGCGATCGCTAATGCAGCAAATGGGACAGGGCAAAATGCCAAACTTCCCTGGAATGCCGAACATGGGCGGCGGCGGTTTTCCTGGTATGGGCGGTATGGGCAACCAAGCTCCATCGGGTGGTGCTGACTATGGCAAGAAGAAGAAAAAGAAAAAGGGTTTTGGAGAACTTTAAATTTTGGGAAGAACAACAGACTTAAGGAACCCCAAGAAAAAACGATACTCTTGGGATCAATGACAAGAACAATCACCAATTCAAGTAGTTGGTAGCAAAAAAAAGAGCGGCGCTTAGCGCCGCTCTTTTTTTTGAATTAAGTTAAAGCGGCTGCGCCACCAACTACTTCGAGAATTTCTTGAGTAATCGCGGCTTGACGGGCTTTGTTGTACTGCAAAGTCAAGGACTTAATCAAGTCACCTGCATTTTCAGTAGCGTTGTTCATCGCCGTCATCCGTGCAGCGAGTTCACTTGCTACGGATTCTTGCAAGGCCCGGAGAATCTGGTTGCTCAGATACAGAGGCAACAAAGCATCAAGGATTTGTTCAGGATCTTGTTCAAAGAGTAATTCTTTGGGTAATTCCTTGACCGTGATTTCACGCTTTTCGCGCTCGACTTGGAACTTACCGCCACGAGTAATCAGGCGGAAAATTTCATCGTCTTTAGGCTCTAGTCCTTGAGGCTCAAGGGGCAGCAGAGTTTGGCTGACTGGACGAGAGCTAATCAAAGACACAAAACGGGTGTAGATCAACTCAACGCGATCGATGACACCGCCCAAAAATGCTGATGTAATTTCATCACCGATTGCATTAGCTTCGGCAGCATTAGGAATTTGATTTAAGTTAACGAACTTAGCGGCGATCGGTTCCTCACGACGGGCAAAGTATTGCGCCGCCTTACGACCGACCAAGATAAAGGTGTAGTTAATACCTTGTTCTTTTAGTTCTTTAGCACGGGCTTCAGCGCGACGGATAATGGTTGAGTTATAGCCACCACAAAGTCCGCGATCTCCTGAAATTACCAGAAGACCAACAGTTTTGACAGGACGCTTATCAAGTAAGGGCAGACTGACATCCTCAAAGGAGATGCGCTGCTGGAGACGATAGAGGACTTGGGCGAGGCGATCGGCAAACGGACGAGTTGCCAATACTTGCTGCTGAGCGCGTCTGACCTTTGCGGCTGCGACGAGACGCATTGCTTCAGTTATCTTGCGAGTATTCTTAACAGTGCCGATGCGATCGCGGATAGATTTGAGGTTAGCCATGAAACTAAATTGCTACTTGCTATTGAATACTATGGAAAATTTGGAATATCACAGAAGACACTTACAGTATCCTAGTTATCTTATTGACACTCCTCAATGCTGAAGCAACGAGGATTCTTGGACTCACTATAGCCTGTAGGACTTGTCCTAGCATGGTCTTACTTAGTGATACCTAGTCTTGCAACTAGCTTCTCAAGCGTAAATTTCCGTATGCCCTACGGTATGTAATATATTCTAATATTAAAGCCGCCCTAGAACGACGGGGTTTTAAACCCAATTTCCCTATAAAAAATTGTTCCTGCAAACGGCAACCTGCTGTATTTCCTTAAAATTGATTACAAATTTTCAAGTCTTATGATCGCCCCTCCATCTTTTACACTTCCTGCCAATCAGCTATCCGAACCATCTTTTGACGATATTTTGGAAATTGCAGGGCGTAAATTCCGATCGCGTTTGATGACTGGCTCAGGGAAATATACCAACTTCGAGATGATGCGTCAGGCGATCGCAGCCAGTGGTTGCGAGATTGTCACCGTGGCGGTGCGGCGGGTGCAAACCAGCGCGGCGGGGCACGAAGGGCTTGCTGAAGCGATCGATTGGAGCAAATATTGGCTCTTGCCAAATACTGCTGGCTGTCAGACTGCGGATGAAGCAGTGCGCGTGGCAAGATTGGGGCGCGAGATGGCAAAGATTTTGGGTCAGGAAGATAATAATTTTGTGAAGCTGGAAGTAATTCCCGATCTTAAATATTTACTACCTGATCCGCTTGGTACTTGCAAAGCTGCTGAACAACTAGTTAAAGAAGGTTTCGCAGTTTTGCCATATATCAATGCTGATCCCCGCTTGGCGAAAACTCTTGAAGAAATTGGTTGCGTAACCGTAATGCCCCTCGGCTCACCAATTGGCTCAGGGCAGGGTATTAATAATGCTGCCAATATTGCAATTATCATCGAAGAGTCCAAAATCCCCGTCGTTGTCGATGCAGGGATCGGTGTACCGAGTGAAGCCGCAGCCGCGATGGAAATGGGCGCGGCGGCTCTGTTAGTAAATACTGCGATCGCATGTGCGAATAATCCTGTAGCAATGGGTCGGGCGATGGGCATGGCAACTGAGGCAGGACGCGCCGCCTATCTATCAGGGCG
>JAYUSC010000081.1:0-2273 GCA_043755885.1 Pseudanabaena sp.
CAAGAACTGTACCGCCCGCGCAGCGGGCGGTACAGTTCTTGGCTTCGGGTTTTAATTTTGCTTAGTTAGTTATGATCCAGTCTAAATCCCAAATCAAAAGGTAATACAGGAAATTCTATGTCTGTCGAAGTCGGTCAAAAAGCTCCAGATTTTACTTTGCCTAGCGATCGCGGTGATATAACCCTCAGTCGCTACGAAGGCAAAACAAACGTCGTACTAGCATTTTATCCAGGAGATTTTTCGCCTCTTTGTACTAATGAAATGCAGTGTTTTGCAGATGATTGGACAAAATTTCGTGAAGCTGGAGCGGAAATTTTAGGTATTAGTACTGACCCAATCGAAAAACATATTGCTTTTTCTAAAAAGTTGAGCTTGCAGTTTCCGCTACTTAGCGATCGCAACCAAGATGTTTGCAAAAAGTACGGGGTTGCAGGTTTGTTTGGAAGTAAACGCGCCTACTGCATCATCGATATTCACGGCATCGTCCGTTACAAGCATATTGAATTTTTGCCAGTTTTTAAGCGCGAAGATTCGGAACTCTTGGTCGTATTAAGAAGTCTCAAAGCATAAGAATTAAGATGGGCGGCGCAAAGCAACGCTCATCTTAAAATTCTCCAAAATTAGTTTGGGATGCCAAAGATGAAACCTATAAAAATTTGCGCTCTCGTAATTGCCGAGATCGCCACTCTCGCCATATTTGCGCCACAAATCAACTCTAGTGTCAGCGCCCAATCAATCACAAACAAAAGCTGCGTTGCCGATATTCTCGGTAAAGATATTGGCTCTCAAGTTAATATCCGCTCTGGCGCAGGAACCATCTTTAATGTCGTGGGGACAGTATCGGTAGGCAATCTGGTGATTGTTGCTAATGACGACCGAGACAAAAGTGGTGTAGTCTCTCCACTTAGCCGTGAAGATAGTCAAGGAGATGTCTGGTACTTGACTACAAGATTTAGAGCAAGTGAGTATAAGGGCTGGATCAGAGCCGATTTTTTGCAACTAAAATGTCCTAATCCATAACAAAAAGATGACGTGCAAAGTACGCCATCTTTTTGTTATCAAGCTCTTTGCTTCAAGATAAATTCTGCGATCGCTAAATCCTGTTGAGTGGTGATTTTGAGATTAGTTTCTTCACCCATCACAATCTGTACTGCCAAGCCAACTTTTTCTAATAAAGCCGCGTCATCAGTAACTTCCCAACCTAGTTCTATTGCCTTTATATGAGCCTGTTTGATCACTTCTAACTGAAACCCTTGGGGAGTTTGAGCAGCCCAGAGATGATCGCGATTTGGGGTATCGACAATGGTTAGCCCATCGACGATTTTAATCGTATCTTTGACTGGGACGGCGGCAATAAAACCTTGCATCTTTTGCAAAGCGACATCACAGCGATCAAATAATTCAGGCGTGGCTAGGCATCTCGCACCATCATGAATTAAAACGCGATCGCAGTCTGTTGGCAAAGCTTTTAAGCCATTAAATACCGAAGCTTGACGAGTCGTGCCGCCTTGAATTAGTCGAATTGGCTTAATTTGACTAAGCTCATTAAAAATCTTTTGAAACTCTGGATAGTCGTGAGGTTGCCCCATCACCCCAATCCATGCGATCGCATCTGATGCGATCGCAGCTTCGAGAGTCCATTGCAAAATTGGCTTATCGAGTAAGCGTAGTAGCAATTTGTTGCGATCGGCTCCCATACGTTTACCGCTACCCGCCGCAGGAATTAATAAATGACAAGTCATAGGTTAATCAGCAAGATGCCACCAACCAAAGGCGGGACCAACAAACCGAATTGTCACCCAAATCACCACCATGCCGCCAATGCCATACCAAGCTGCTTGCGTTGAAACTTCCACAAATTTGGCAGCTTTATCTTTGGTCAAAAAAGGAATCCAAGATGCTACAGGCTCTGAGCTTCCATAGTTTTCACCCATGCTTTCCTTACGGCGCTTTGACTCGCCCATAGCTAATGCTCCTACAAACTAAATAATTCATCCCATGATATCAGTTCGGTTTCTGATGTTTATAGCCAAGATCAAAACCGAAATGAGAGTTGCGACGCGAAGCGCCGCAACTCTCATTTGAGGTCGTGTATGCTGTCTTGTGTTTAGTCATATCAGTAAGGAGTGACGGCAATGTTTTCGGATCAAGAAATTTCTCAACTGACGGCGGAAATTGATGCTCAGTTATTGGAGTTGCGATCGCTGTCTAGTGACGCGCCTTTAAAATCTAGTGATAAAGAGGCGCAACTGGTTAAGCAAAATCAGGCGATC
>JAYUSC010000082.1:0-2271 GCA_043755885.1 Pseudanabaena sp.
AAGCTTATGGCTTTGTGAATTTTATAAACTTTAGATCTAGATTACTTGCTTGTCTTTCTCATTAGATTTGCTTATCCCCATATACTCAGAAGAGCCAAATTATGCAAAATGTCTGTTGAACATGATCCAATTCAAAATCAACGTCCTGCTTTTGGTGTCATGAAAGGCAGTGGCGAAATTTTGGGAGATATAGTTGCTTCAGCATTATCTGAAAGTGCTTGGGAAGTGGTGCAATGAAACTTTTACTCCACACTCATATTTGGCTGTGGTATTTGCTCGCAGGCGGTCGCGATTTGCTCTGTCTTGTTGATAGTTTTGCCTGTCCGATTGTGACAGTTAAGCAGTTTTTCACAATTACTTAATCGCCAAAAAATCAAAAATCGGTGATGCTTGCCTATCTTTTCAGTCATCAATTTTCTACTAGATCAAGTATCTGTTAATATACGAATACTAGATAGTTAAATCGAGCATAGGATTTCTCATCCAAAAGTCATGACCAACCAGCCAAAGAAAGCTACAACTAGACGTAAAACTGCGGATTTAAAGCATAAAATTTCTCCTGCATATTTTCTTTCGTTGGAAGTAGAGAACGTTCTGTGTTTTAAGGGGAGGCAAGAGCTAAATCTCTCAGACAAGAATTGTCTTCCCGCACAATGGACTGTTATTTTGGGAAATAATGGAGTTGGGAAGACAACTATCTTAAGATGTTTGGCTGGGATGGAAATGATCAAATATTCCTTGGATGAAGAAGACGATTTTTATATGCCTATACTTGGCAATTCACAGAGTCTATGGAATATTTGGAAGGAAATGGTTGACATAGAGTTTAGTGACGAAGCAGCAGAAATTCGCATCGATTTCGTTAGCAAAATCCCTCTTAGTTCTTTTAGACAAATTACCTATCCTGAAATTCAACGCGACTATGTTATGGTTAGGATAGGAACCTATTCTGAAATTGTAAGTAGAGAAGATAGTGGATTAATTTGCTATGGATATGGTGCAACACGCAGAATGGGAACAACTTCCTTAAGTGATAATCACTTATCTTTTAATTCGGCAAGTTTATTTTCTGATGATGAAAATCTTATCAATGCGGAAGAATAGTTGCTACAGACTGATTATGCTATTAAGTCAAGCTCTGGAAGCACTAAAGCTAGACTATTCAAGCAGTTTAATAACATAATTTCAATCTTAAAGACAATCTTGCCAGATGTAGAGAATATTCGTATTTCTTTTGATAAATATCTAGATCGTCCAACAGCAGAATTTTCAACACCTTTTGGATGGGTGCGATTATCTAGCTTGGGTTTGGGATATCGCACCACGATCTCTTGGATGGTCGATCTAGCAGTGAGATTATTTAAACGTTATCCTGATAGCGAAGATCCGCTTGCTGAACCAGCGATTGTTTTGGTCGATGAGATTGACTTGCATATGCATCCACAATGGCAAAGAACAATTATGGAATTTCTGACAAAGAGATTTCCAAATACACAATTTATTGTTACCGCCCATAGTCCTCTAGTGGTGCAAGCTGCACAGGATGCAAATATTGTTTTATTACGAAGAGAAGGCGATCGCGTAGTGATTGATAACGATCCAGAAATTATTAAAAACTGGCGAGTCGATCAAGTACTGACCAGTGTTTTTGAAATGCCATCGGCACGACCTGCGAAAATAGAGCCTTTGCTAGCTCGTAGACAAGAAATTCTCACCAAATCAAAGCTTACAAAAGCTGATAAAGAAGAATTGAAAGAATTAGAAGAAAAAATCGGTACTTTGCCGACCGCAGAAACTTCTGAAGATATCAAAGCGATGGACATCATCCGTCGTGCAGCCAAATTGTTAGAAAAATCTGGCGCAGAGGTAGTTGAGTGATTCGGATTTACAAACCCAAAACCCCACCAGAAAAACTCGCAATAGATGGCAAACTAAAGCAACAAGAGCTTTGTAACTTATATTCTCAAAATCCATCTCTCTATGAAACAGGGACAAAAAGGACACAAGCTGAAAAGAAGACAATTCAAAAGTTTAATTTTGCCTCCTCTATCTATGGACATCCAACAGTCAAACAAGAACTAATTAAAGCTCAGCATAAAAAGTGTTGTTTCTGTGAAAGTAAAATTGGTAGTGATGGAGATGTTGAGCATTTTCGTCCTAAAGGAGCATACAAACTCTCGATTCGCGTAATCGTAGGCAGTAAAAATACTCAGACACATTTTTCTCTAACCTGATTTGAGCAGTAAATCGGTATAGATATGAGGTGAAAAG
>JAYUSC010000083.1:0-5226 GCA_043755885.1 Pseudanabaena sp.
TTTTACGAAAGTCCGTTTCATGCGATCGCAGAGCCTGATGTGGCTAGTAAGTCGGTTTTGAAGGCTGACTTGACGATCATGATTCGAGACATAATTGAAGATAAAGGTTGGACTCAAAAGGAAGCTGCTGAAAGGTTGGCGGTTACTCAGCCGCGTGTATCTGATATTGTGAATGGAAAAATTGATAAGTTTACTTTGGATATGCTTTTTTCAATGTTGGATAAGCTGGGATTCAGGACTGAGTTTACTTTTAGCAGTTTAGAAAGTGCTTCTATTAAAATCCAAACAAGAGATTTAGCCAAAGCCTCTTAGAAATATATCCCAGATTTATTTTGAGGTAGACAATTTGAGGTAGTCATTGCAAAGTTAAAGTTTTATAATAGTATTGAAAGCCGTAAGAGCAGGAAACCCGTTATGGCGATTTTATTTCGGTTTCATCCTAAAAAAGCTGTTGAAGCCGCAGCAATGTTTTTAAAGTTGCATGGTAAGCCTATGAAATATCTAGGCTTGCTAAAGATGCTTTATATTGCCGATCGCATAGCTTTGGAACGCATAGAGCAAACAATTACTGGAGATTGTTATTTCTCAATGGACTACGGTCCAGTTCTGAGTGGTGTGTATGATTTGATTAAAGGAAAGTCTGTTGATGGAGCTTTACCGCTTTGGAAGAAGTTTATTTCTGTCCGTGATGTCAACCACAATGTCTATCTGTTAGCCGATCCTAGCACTGACGATCTTTGTGAGGAAGAGGAGGAAATTATCCATGAGGTTTACCAAACTTTTGGGCATCTTAACCCCTTTGATGTTGCTGAATGGACGCATGATCTACCTGAATGGAAAGATCCTGATGGTTCGCGTATTCCGATTGTGGTTGATGATGTGCTGAGGTTTATGGGCAAGACTGCTGAGGAGATTGCGGCGATAAGGCAAGAGGCGGCTAGAGAGGCGTATTTAGATGAGGTTCTAAGTGCGTAATGACAAGCATCAACGTTAATTTGGGTGATGCTTTTTTGTTGGAGACTCCTCCGAATGATCAACATCTTTATATTGCGATCGCTAAAACCTCTGCCGAAAAATACTTATTTGTGAATGTGACTACGCGCAGAGCCAAATCCGATCTTAGTTGTGTTCTTCAACCTGATACAGAAGGTATTCCCAATTTTGTTAAACGGGAGTCGGTGATAAATTATCTGGATGCTCGTGAAATGGGTGTTGAGCAATTGGCTTGGGTGATTTGTGTGGGTAGCCGTGTACCAAAGTGCCGTTTTTCACCTGCTGTTTTGTCGCAGATACAACAAGGTGGGATAGTTTCAAAACGTTTACCAAAAGTATATAAAAATGCACTTAGGAAGTTTTTAGGGATTTCTTAACATTTTGTCTGATTGTAAGAACGCGATCGCCTATTTCATCTCATGGCTAAGCGCATAGGCGATCTCTAAATCTATAATTGTTGTTGAGTATCTTTTGGGAAGTCTTTGTATTCTCTTTCGGCGGCATCGTTAACAAAAGCAAATTTTTTCATAAAATCAATTATCTTGAAGATTGGACTCCTACGATCACGAATTTTAGTAAACTCAAGGATAAAATCAGAAGTACATTAGGTGAAATTATTTAACGAATAAGGATCTAAAGGTTGAGACCACAAGATCCTCAAGTTAATTAAGTCCACCTAACTATTGAGAGGAAAGATAACTACTCTGTGAGCTTATTTAGTTGATTTAAAACTTCAGTTTGCCAAGATTCAGCAATACGGGTTTTAAGCAAATCATACAAATGCTTCTGTCTATCGCCTTCAAACCAGTTGTTAAATTTGTTGTATACTTCTTGCCGAAATGCTTGTCCTTTCCCATATATATCAGAACATTCAAACCAGATAGAATTATTTTCAAGAACTGGTCGAAAAAGTTGTGATCCAATTTGTTGTGATGAAACGACAAATTTTTGAAGCCAGTCAAATTCTAAATTTTCACGCAATTGCTCAACAAATTGATGGGCTGGTTCTAACTCTTTATCTTTCAAAATATCTTGAAAAAGAGGTGAAATTCTTGCACTGAAATTTTTAACACATTTGTTTGCAGACTCACTAGCCCCAATTCCAAGCATAAGATAAATATCCAGATTACCCCATTCCCCATCTCTACGCATTGAAGCCCATACTGAGCGAGCATGGCTAGTTAGAAGAGCATACAAAAAAGATTTATGAATGATCCAATCATCGTCAGGGAGAATAGAATTATCACTCATGAAGTCTTTTAATCTCTTTGACACCTCTTTTTTTGCATTTTGAACATGAATCTTTTTTTTGTTATCGATCAGGTAGTCAATGGCTTTTGACACATTTTTGATCTGCTCTTCCTTACTAGTTCGCAATCTCTTAATCTGGCTGCTTATTTGCTCAGTCAAAGCATTGGCATCGTCAGACATTGAGTTGAAGAAATAAATAGACATTTCTTCTTGAACCCCAATATTTTGTAGAGCTTTCTCTACTTGCTCATACTTCATCATGTAACCAACCTCGGCTGATTCAGCATTCTCTCCAGTATCATCTTTCATTGCTAGGGCTTCATCTTTTTGGGGCAAAACAAGTAGACAAAGCTTGTCATTGACATATTTAGATTGGTTTGTCTTGAGTATATGTTCAATAAGTGCTTGTACTGAAGTGTTAGGAGCTTGATTAAAAGGAGTACACAGTAATGAAATTGTTCGTACATCGCCTAAAAAAGATATTAAGTCTTGACGGATTGAAGTTGCATCAATGCCTTTGGTGTCAACAATTTCCACTTCATAGTTGACAATATTTTTTAGTGGGCTGTAAGGTACAGTGATATCTATACGTCTAGGTATAGAAAAATTAGGATGACGACCATTGTTGATCTTCTTAAAGTTCTCTTGCAACCACTCAAGTTCTGAAATACCTAAAGATGAATCATAACTAACTTTCCTACAAGTTCTAGATGGCAGAGAAAGATGAATGTTGAACTCTGAACATAGTTCATCTAAATTACTACAATTGTTTGCAAGTTCTTTTAATGGATCGATTGTTTTTGGTTTTCCATCAGGCATTTTTTTCTGCTTCCGCGTTAAGCCAGACATATTTCTGAGTGCTCTTTCAATCTCTCTTGACACGCCTTTAATCTGTTGCTCTTTATCAGAAATATTCTCGGTATTTTCAAAGCCAGAACAAAAGTCACTAGTAAGTTTGTAAACCTCACTATCCAATAGGGGTTCGACATGGATTGCATACTCTAAACCTTTCAAGATTCGCACTTCACAGACAGTTGTCCCCCCCGCCCCAACTTCTAAAATTAGTTCGGATTGCTTATTGATTTGCTTGTTCAAGAACAGTTCTGTTTGCTTGCAAATAGCAGTAGTTTTACCAACACCAATATCACCAATGTAGGCTACTGTATGTTTAGTGGATTCCAAATATTCTGCCGCTTGCCGAATTGCTGTCTCATGCATTGCCGCTTCGCTAAGCAAGACTTGAGGATGCTCATCATCTTCACGAAACATATTCAAAAGCTGTAAAGATTGCTCAGCTAAATAGAGAGAATCTCTTTCAGGATGATTATACAAAGGTCTTCTAAGGATTTCCCAATCTTGTTGTAAGAAGTTGAGGTAACTATTAGACTCCAAAGTTCCCACAGCATTACAGTAACTTAGAACTTCACTATCAGTAGGCATAATCTCTCCAGTCTCAATGCGAGAAACCCTACTTGTATCAGCACCCATCTTCTTAGCTATATCAGACTGCTTTAGTCCTGCTGATTTTCTTAGATCAGACAAGGACTCACTCAAACTTGCTGGCAAATCGAAGGATACTTTAGACATGGATGATAATCTCAATTCAATAAATAAGAGCATATATGCAAAAAATAATTTTGTCAATTAGCATATATGCTCTTATGTCTTTAGAAATACAAGCATATATTTTAAAAGATAGTCGGTAGAAAGAAATATATAAGATATTTCAATAAAATAATGTGTTTAGATTGGTAAAATATCGTCTTTAAAATAGTGATCGCTGTTTTATCCGAGATTAGGAGCAATTTTGCATTATTCTTTCGGTGGATGCCAACCCGCTTGTACCCAATAACTCCGAACCTCCAAAGCATCAAAATCACTATCAAGACTCAACGCCCTCACCGTTGCCCGTCCCGTTGGAGTCTTTCCGAGAATACAAATACCATCCTCAGCCCAAGCAAAATGCTCCACCCAAACTTGAGTACGCGGATTGAATAGCGCCATAACCTACCCCTGTAAAGGTGACTAACGAAGCTACGTGATCCCAGTATTATGAATCCGCAAAATTTCATATTGGAAGTACAAAAAAATGGATTTTCGAAGGCTGAAACGACCAATCTACGTTCGCTATTTTTGCACCTTTACAGGGGTACGCCATAACCTCATCCGTAACTGGATCGATCGCCTCAATCTTGCCAGCTTTATGACTATTGCAAATAGGACAAGCTAACCAAAGATTCGACTCTTCACTGCTGCCACCCTTAGAAACAGGAATGATATGCTCAATCTCCAGACGCGCCATGACTAACTTTTGAGGACTAAGGCAATAGCCACATCGGTTCTTAGCCATACTGCGAACATTGCGATCAATCTCAACCGAAATATAAGGACGACTCATGAGACAGCATTCAAAGCAGGGATTAATCCATGCATCACCGCAACCTGTATTGCCTTAGCTTTCCGTACCGAACCATGACGATAAGCCTGCATTAACTCATTCAGCTTCTTAACTTCCTGTGTATTAAGCAATCCTTCACTATTTCGATCTTGTAAATCGCTAAAAACCCTTTGCTGCTGTTCACCCATTTGTAAATTACAAAGAGCCAGAACCTGTTCATCAGGCAGTGCCTCTATGGGAATCTCATTAATAGTGCGATCGATCCATTCAATCAGCATTTCTTCAATCCCCTGACGATTGAGCGCAGCAATTTCCTTAACTTTTTTTGCCAAAGGTTCGGGAAGTTCTAAGGCGATCGACTCAGACATATTGCCTCATAGACAACACTAAATTTTGATTGACTAAGTACATTAAAACTCCATCGAAGTAAGCAAACTGCTCATCACTTTTTACGAAGTCTCTCAAGAAGTTGAATCCGTTTCTGTTGCCACCAATCATCATTAATCTCGATCAATTCACCACTATCCAAACCCTCTAACAGCAAAGTTTCAAGACGCGCTTGAGCAACCCTCTCCGCCTCTTGA
>JAYUSC010000084.1:0-2265 GCA_043755885.1 Pseudanabaena sp.
GTAACAGGAGCCTATGCCGCCATCCGTCACCAATTCGGTTTGCCGATCGGACGCTTTGAAGGTGTGGAAGAACCCTTAGCACGAATTGGCGGTTTGACCTATCTAATGGAAGCAGCGCGAGTCTACACCTGTGCCGCCGTCGATCATGGCGAAAAACCTGCCGTCGCCGCTGCGATCGCAAAATATCAATTTACCGAACTCGCCCGCAAAATCGTTAACGATGGCATGGATACGCTTGGTGGTGCTGGTATCTGTCGCGGACCACGCAACTTACTTGCCAACCTTTATACTGCTATGCCCATCCCGATTACGGTCGAGGGTTCCAATATTCTCACGCGCACGATGATGATTTTTGGACAAGGCGCAATCCGTTGCCATCCCTACATCTATCAAGAAATCGCAGCGCTACAAAAACAAGATGCGATCGCATTAGATTTACTCTTGTGGAATCATCTAGGATTCACGATCAAAAATGGCTTCCGCAGTGCCTTATTGAGTCTGTCTCGTGGTCATCTTGCCAATGTGTCAGATTCAGGAGCTTCTAAATCGATTACTCGTTACTATCAGAAACTAACTTGGGCTTCCGCAACCTTTGCATTCCTGACAGATACGGCTTTCCTGCTCTTTGGCGGCAGTCTCAAACGTCACGAAAAACTCACAGGACGCTTTGCCGATATGCTCTCTTGGCTATATTTGGGCAGCGCCACTCTCCGACGGTTTACGGCTGAAGGTCAACCAGAAGCAGATCTTCCCTTCGTAAATTGGGCAATGCAGTACAGCTTGGCGCAAATCCAACAAGCCTTAGAAGGAATTCTCGATAACTTGCCTTTACCTGCGATCGCACGTATGCCTCTACTTGGCTGGTGTCGTCTGAATGCGATCGCAAATCTACCCACAGATGCGATCGGCGCTCAGGTTGCCAAAAGTCTGCAAACCTTTGGCTGCGATCGCGATCGGCTGACTGCTGGTATTTACATTCCCACCGACTCCGATCAAGCGCTCGGTCGTTTAGAAAATGCTTTTAGTCTCAGCACTAGCGCTGAAGTCGTCTTCCAGAAATTAAAATCAGCGATGCGATCGGGTGAGTTGCCTAATGTCAAACTCGATCGCAATTTGGATCAAGCAATCGCCACGGCTTTGAGCGCCAAGATTATTTCGGAAACAGAAGCGAATATTCTACGAGAAGCCGAGCTAGCTCGCAATGACGCAATTCAGGTTGATGCATTTACGCTTGATGAGTATATGCAAGGTGTTGAAGTTGCCAGTGTTGCCAGTTCAGGAAAACTTTATGATTCTAGTGCGATCGCAACAAAACCTTTCACAACTGCTTTAAAGATCGTGTAAACTTAAGACGATAAGAATTCCGCCTTCTATTTGGGATGTTTTTGTAATGCGACTTCAACCATACCTGCTCTCAGCTTTAGTTGCACTCTTACTGATGATTACTAGTTGTGTTTCTACAGGACAATCGGCAAACGCCCAACTGTCTGACGCTCAATTTGAGACTAAAGTTTTAGAAATTATCCGTAAAAATCCGCAGGTGATTTTAGACTCAGTGCAGTCCTATCAAAAGTCTCAGGTTCAACAAGAAGAGCAGTTGCGCGATAAGGTGCTATCACAAATTCGCCAAGAGCCTCGTCTGTTACTTCGCAATTCACCAGTTACAGGTTCGGCAAGCCAGAAAATCATTATGGCGGAGTTTTCCGATTTTGAATGTCCTTTTTGTGCAAGAGGATATGCCGTGGTAAAGGAATTCATGGCAAAAAATCAGAATGATGTCACTTTAGTATTTAAGCATTTCCCGCTGAAAGATATTCATCCTCAGGCTGAACCTGCGGCTTATGCGGCTTGGGCTGCTGCACAACAGGGCAAATTTTGGGAATATCATAATGCTTTGTTTGAGCAGCAGAGCAGACTTGGGGAGGAGTTGTATCTGGAACTAGCTAATACTTTGAAACTTGATGTCGATCGCTTTAATCGCGATCGCAAGAGCGAAGAAGCAAAAACGGCGGTCAAGAAAGATTTTGAACTTGGCAAGTCTTTGGGAGTGCGCGGTACACCTTCGTTTGTGGTGAATGGCGTATTTTTCTCTGGAGTCCCTGACATTAAAGAGTTAGAAACATTAGTCGCCCAAATTAAAGCGGGTAAATAATCAGTGATGTTCCGTGGAAGCAGAGATTTGGGCTTGGTCTCCAAGCCCAAATCCCTGCTTGGTATTTAAGTAGCTAGGCATAATAAAACCCAGAACCCAAAGAAGCTGGTTCG
>JAYUSC010000085.1:0-5212 GCA_043755885.1 Pseudanabaena sp.
GTGTTTAGTCCCTGCGATAGAAGATTTAAATTAAAAAGCGGAGTATCTTAAATTACATAACCGAGTAATTGTCAAGCCCTTCTCACCGAAACTACCATGACAGCTTCTACAAAAACTTTGCGTGTTTTGGTGGTGGATGACCACGAACTAACCAGATGTACTTTAAAACTAGCACTTTCAATGCAATCCTGCATTGGCGATGTAGAAGTTGCCATCAATGGCAAAGAAGCGATCGCCAAAGTCCATAAACATGAACCAGATGTTGTGGTCATGGACTTACATATGCCCGTGATGGATGGCTGGACAGCATCCACCGCTATCAAAACTAAATATCCTCATATTAAGATTGTCGCTTACTCAGCCGCCGATGGGGGAAAAGCTAGAGCTATGTCCAATGGCGCAAACATTGACGCTTTTTGTGACAAAGGCGCTTGTACTCGAAGTTTACTAGAAGCAATTAGAAGTGTTGCTTAAATCCAATAAAAAAGAGGCTGCGTTTTACGCAGCCTCTTTTTTATTGGGCAGTTTTGCTTGGCGACAATAGTTTTGCGGCAATGATGCCACCAATAAAGCCAAATAAATGTCCCTCCCATGAAATATAAGATCTGGTGGGCAGTACTCCCCAAATCATGCCGCCGTAACCAATTGCGATCGCCATTGAAATTGCGATCGCCACGAAGCTTTTCTCAAAATAGCCCCGAAATAGTAAATAGCCAAAATAACCAAAAATTACACCACTAGCACCAATATGAACAGAGCAAGGTCTACCAACCAACCAAGTCCCTAAACCACCCACCAGCGCGGACATTATCGACACAAAATAAAAATCTTTAATGTTTCGCAGCATCACAAACCATCCCAAAACAATAAATGGGATGGTATTTGCCAAAACGTGATAAAAACTTCCATGCAGAAATGGCGCAAACAAAATGCCTCGCAAACCAATAAAGCTATGCGGCACAATTCCTAGAGCATTAAGTCCCCGACGCAAGCCGCAGCCAGTGGAGATTACTAAGATATTCTCAAGGAGTACTTCATTTAAGATGACGATCGCCCAAAAAGTTGCGACCAAAGCTGCCAAGATTTTAATTTGAGTTTTTAGCTCTCCACTAATGGTTTGCAGATTTTGCTTCATGATTCTCACCTCACGAAAGTGATTGGACTAGGATGCTTTATGGCTATAGCCTAACGCATCCTACGGGTAGTCCAAAATCTATAAGTCTAAAGTTTCTCAATAATTCGGACATTTATATACTGATCGTTTTTTAGCTTTTCTTTGATCCGCTTTTCCACATCCTGTTCTTGCTTCTTTTGGGCTTCATTAAGAGCCTGACCAATCCACAAACAGTAACCAAGAATAAAAACACCAAAAAATTCCATGTAAATCCCATGTAAATTCATGGAGACGAATATTACATATATAAACTTTATTCGTCAAGTAATTAACTATAAAAAATATCAAAACTTAATATTTAAAGCTCTTAAGCTATTTCCTGCTTAAGAATTAATAGTACGGCGCGGAGCGCCGTACTATTAATTCTTGGTTTTTACATTTTGATACTTTCATCACATTTTATTTTTAAGACAAGCATTTTGTATGTTATGTTGTTACATGGCACAAGAGTGTGATGTCAAATTGATTAATCGCAGGTAGCACGTAATCAATAGCTCCAATTTAAGCTAACAAGTAGCAAACAAGTTTTTTAAACAAGTTTTTTGTAGCGGCTGCTCTAGTCACCTGCTGAAGATTTTATAGCGTAGAGGTTTTCTATTATCATGTCCATTCGCCTTTATGTTGGCAACTTGCCAGCAGAATTAGATCGCCAAGCTCTAGAAAAAATTTTCAATGAATCAGGTGATTCAGTATCGTTGAAAGTTATAACCGATCGCAAAACAGGCAAATGCCGTGGTTTTGGCTTTGTGACCGTCGGCTCTGATGAAGTTGCTGATATCGTCATTGAGAAATTTAATGGTTATGATTTCAATGGTGCTGTATTAAAACTAGAAAAAGCTTTGCCTCGTACCAAAGGTAAAGCCGAAGATGGTTCTGATTTGGAAGAGGGTTCTTCTGATGACTCCTCTGAGTCAGAGAGTGAAACTCCAGTAACAAGTACAGTTGCTGCACCAGTTAAAGCAGCCGCAAAACGCAAAAAGCGCAGCAATAACGGCAAAAAGGCTACTGGAAATGTATCTAGTTCCAGTAGCTCCTCTGAAGCTCATCAACCTGACCCACGCTGGGCTTCTGACCTTGAGAAACTAAAACAGCTTTTAGAAGCTCAAGGCGCAGCTAAATAAATCAAATAAAAAAGCCTCGCTAAGCGAGGCTTTTTTATAAATCAAAATAAGATTGTGGCGCTCCGTGCCACAATCTTATTTTTTATACTGGTTGTTTGGGATAGTATGCACGCTCATCTGTTAACGGGGGACGCAGCCAAAATCTGAGAGTATAAAATACTAATTCTTTGATTTCTGTCCACACTCGCTCAGATCTTACGAAAGATTCAGCATTAAACAGAAAATATTGTGGCTTGAGTCTAAACTGCTTACCAATTGGCCAAGGACATTGCTCACTAAGGTTGCTGTGGCTATCAGAGGGGTAGCTAGCAGTTGTTAGTGAAGCGTTAAGATCTTGGTTTCTAAAAGACAAGAAGGAACGTGTTGCTTCGATTGGAGAAGTAATTAGCAAGATCCTTCTACTGTTGCGGGTATCTTCAAGTATTAGCTTGTTTTTTTCTAGCGCCTTGATCAACTTGCTAATTTCATCGCCACTACTTCGCACCGTCATCCCTGCTGGTTCAACAATTACAAACGGACGAATCGAAGAGATATTGGGGAAGCTGGTCAAAGCACTACACATTTGATCGGCTTCGGTTAAGTCAACTTGAGGAAGACCGTCGCTAGGGGTAGCTAGATTGGTAAAGTAGGCTTCATAGCGAGGGTCATATCTCAAACCAATATTGGGTATACCTGCACGAGTAGCGATCGCATCTCTGACAGTTTCTTTGGTGCGTGTTGGCAGAGATTCTGGTGCGGTAAGACAGGCATATCCTTTGGTGGATGGGTAAGATGTTTGTCTACCACCACTTAAGATGATGTATGGTTTTTTTTGCATATCAGCCTCGTTCCATAATCTGATTGCTTCTTGGAGACGTGGCTCATAGGGAGGATTTTCGGCAAGCACAACAATGAGATCGTAAACTCCACGTTTAAAATCTACTAGTTCCTTTTCGGTCAAATCGCGGACTGGGCGGCGATAAGACTGCTCGATCGCATTTGAGCCTTGCTGCTCTAAGTAACAGGTAAATAGCTCTGAGGTGGCGTTGTTCGTTGCGATCGCAAAGATCAATAAAACTATTAATACTTCTTTTTTAACTGTGGCAACTTTCTCGGCAGCGCCCTTATTATCAACTTTATCACCACTTTTGATACTGACTTTTTTGAGTCTCAGCCAATAGTTAAAAAATAGCAATAGCAGCAAAAGCCCCACTAGCGTAAATGGGAACGTGAGAAATTCAACCACAGTTTTGGGGATCGGCTCTTCCACAAATCTGAAGTTAGCAAAAATGATCGCAATTAATGCTGTAAATATGACTAACCCAAACAGACGAAACCAGTCTTTGGGAATAGCCCTAAACAAAATTACGAAAATTGGGATTGCAATAATCCAAATCAGAATATTGGTTAATAGATCAAACACTACCCCTCCAAAATTCTTTATTTTCTAACCTTAAAAATTCTCAGAAATCCCCCTCAATCCCCCTTAAGAAGGGGGAAGAAGAGAAAGAATTCAATTCTCCCCCCTTAAGAAGGGGGGCTGGGGGGGATCTCCAGCAATTCTTAAATGTGTCAGTGCAATATGCTAGTCAATAGGGTTACATCTGTAAAGGGTTTTATCAGGTTTTTGGGACTTTTTCTAACAAGCCTATAAATTAGAGAAGCCCCAAGGCTTTGGATCGGTTTTAATAAGAGAGACTCTTTATGCCTCTATAGAGTAGATGGGCGTAATTAATTACAAACCGAAACCCTACGGGTTTGGATAATTTATTCTGCACAGTTACTTAATATTTTTATATCAACGATATGCCCGCCAAAGAAGAGTTACGTTTACCAAGTTGGTTGCGCCCACAAATCGGCAAAGCTGATGAAATCTCCGAAGTGCAGCAAATCATTAAGCAGCGAGGGATTCATACCATTTGTGAAGAGGGGCGCTGTCCGAATCGGGCGGAATGCTATTCCCAAAAGACGGCGACTTTTTTGTTGATGGGACCAACTTGCACTCGTGCTTGTGGGTTTTGCCAAGTTGACAAAGGGCATCAGCCATTGCCACTTGATCCTGATGAGGCGCGAAAAGTGGCGGAGGCGGTAAATTTATTGGGCTTAGATTATGTGGTGCTGACTTCGGTGGCGCGGGATGATTTGGCGGATCAGGGGGCTAGCTGTTTTGTGGATGCGATGCAAGAGATTAGGAATTCTCGTCCACATGTCAAAATCGAGGTGCTAACTCCCGACTTTCGGGGCGATCGCAATTGTATTGAGACGGTGGCTTTGGCTGCGCCTATTTGCTATAACCACAATATTGAGACAGTACGACGTTTGCAGGGTAAGGTGCGGCGGGGTGCGAAGTACGAGCGATCGCTGTCAGTTTTAGAAATCGTAAAGGAAATCGATCCGCGCATTATTACCAAGTCAGGGCTGATGGTGGGGCATGGTGAAACTTTAGAGGAGCTAACTGAGACGATGCAGGACTTGTTTGCGATCGGTTGCAGTTCACTCACAATTGGGCAGTATTTACGTCCTTCTCTTGAGCATTTGCCTGTGCAAAAATATTGGACTCCTGAAGAGTTTGATCAGCTAGGTGCGATCGCAAAACAAATTGGTTTTGCCCATGTGCGATCGGGTGCATTGGTGCGAAGTTCCTATCATGCCAGCCAAACTGTATAAAAGGTGGTGCGGCGCACCACCTTTTATACGAAATTACGCGAAAAAAAAGCGGGTAAATGGCAACGTCAGTAAATCCATTTCCCGCTAACTCTTGTTCAATGAAACAATTGAGACGCATCTATAAGTTCCCACGAAGCGAAAAGGGTTTTCATCAGCTAAAGCGCTTATTTGAAACGCTTTCTATGTCAGCATTTTGGCTTGATTCGCTGTCAACAAGAATTTTAATTATGCTGAACTACTTGAAATAGAACTTTATTAGGAGAACTCTCAG
>JAYUSC010000086.1:0-5211 GCA_043755885.1 Pseudanabaena sp.
TTAAGCGCAAAGCGCTAAAATTTGTTCGACAACCTTGGGCGTAACATCTTGATGTTCGCCTAAAGCCACAAAACCACGTTTCTCGAAGCGATCGATGATTTTGGGAATTACATCTAGTCCCACGCCATAGTCTGATAGATGGGTGGGAACGCCAACAGCCTCAAAAAATTCACGAGTTTTTGCGATCGCAAGATCAATGCGTGACTCCTCTGAGCCATCGACCAGCCCCCAAACGCGATCGGCATATTGCAAGAGCTTTTGCCGTTTGCGATCGCGTCTAATCGTTAGCGTGTTAGGCAGCACAATCGCCAAGGTTTGAGCATGATCGATACCATGTAGCGCCGTTAACTCATGTCCGATCATGTGCGTGGCCCAATCTTGAGGCACACCCACACCAATCAGTCCATTGAGCGCCATCGTCGCACACCACATCACATTTGCCCTTGCTTCGTAGTTATGGATATCCGCTAAGACCTTCGGACCCTCTTCGATCAAGGTTTTGAGAATAGACTCAGCCATCCGATCCTGTAATGGCGCATTAGCAGGATATGTCAAATACTGTTCCATAACATGAACATAGGCATCAACAATTCCATTACTGACCTGACGAATAGGCAATGAGTAAGTCGTTTCAGGATCTAGTACTGAGAATTTGGGAAATACAAACGGGCTAGCGAAAAACAGCTTGTCTTGGGTTTCCCATTTAGTAACCACAGAGTTGGTGTTCATCTCGGAGCCAGTAGCGGGCAAAGTCAACACTGAACCAAAAGGAATCGCTGATTTTACAGGGGCTTGCTTGGCACAAATATCCCAAGGATCGCCTTCAAATGGAACAGCGGCGGCAATAAATTTCGTGCCATCAAGGACAGAGCCACCGCCCACCGCTAGCAAAAAATTAATCCCTTCCGCTCGAATCAGTTCAACCGCTTTGAGCAATGTTTCCAGATGTGGATTTGCTTCAATCCCGCTAAATTCGAGAAAGTTGCGCCCTGCGAGGGCTGCTTTGACCTGCTCGTAAACTCCATTGGTTTTGATGCTACCGCCACCATAGATGACAAGAATTTTTGCATCAGCAGGAATTTCTGCACCGATATTCGCAATTTGACCTTTGCCAAATAAAATCTTGACTGGATTGTAAAAAGCAAAATTTTCCATGACTCACTCAAAAAACATTAAAGTTGATGATTTGCATCAACTTTAATATAACTAATATGCGAGATCGTCCGATCGCGAACCAGAGTAGATCATGCCTTTGCTGAAGTTAACGCTTAGCGGTTCGCCGTCGCGAATGAAACCTGTGGCGTTATGTACGCCGATCAAAACTGGAATACCTAATCTACGCCCAATCACCACCGCGTGAGAATCAAGGCTGGATTCTTCGGTAATTACCGCAGAGGCTTTACGAATTACGTCAATATAGTCGGCATCAGTGCGATCGATCACAAGAATTTCACCTTCGTTAAAGTCGCGCACATCGAGATGATGGAAAGCGACTCTAGCACGTCCATGCACGATGCCAGAACCAATGCTTAAGCCTTTGCCAACTACCGATGAGACAAACTCGACTTTGATCAAATCCGTAGAGCCTGCCACATCTTGCAGCGTTCCTGCGGACATAACTACTAAGTCACCTGCGGTGAGCAATTTCATCTCCTGCGCGAGATTAAGGGCTGCCTCAAAATTTTGTCTTGCGGATGGCAAAGATATCAAGACCATCGGCTGCACACCCCAAACCATCTGCAAGCGTCGCGCCACTTGGACGTTGGGCGTAACTGCCAAAATCGGAATCGGTGGACGGAATTTGCTGACATTGCGAGCCGTGGAGCCTGTCTTGGTCAGAGTGACGATCGCAGCAGCATTTAGTTGGATCGCAATGCGACCCACAGCCTGACTGATCGCATTGGGGACAGCGCGTCCCATGCTTTCAAGGGGTTGCATTTTGAGATCCTGTTCTCTCTCGATGCGAATGGCAATTCTTGCCATCGTTTCTACCGCCAAGATCGGATATTTCCCGACCGCCGTTTCGTTAGAGAGCATTACCGCGTCAGTGCCATCGATGATCGCATTTGCCACGTCAGAAATTTCGGCGCGGGTCGCACGAGGACTGCTGACCATGCTATCGAGCATTTGGGTCGCAGTAATTACAGGAATGCCGAGGCGATTGGCAGTTTTAATCAATTGCTTTTGAGCGATCGGCACATCTTCGGCAGGAATTTCCACGCCCAGATCGCCCCGTGCCACCATCACGCCATCGCAGACCGAGAGAATCGCTTCCATATTTGAGATCGCTTCGTGTTTCTCGATTTTGGCAATCACGCTAGCCTTGCGCCCTGAAGCCGCTATCAAGTCTTTAACTTCCAGCACATCTTCAGGATTGCAGACAAAGCTAAGTGCGACCCAATCCACGCCTTCAGCCAAACCAAAACGTAAGTCTTCGCGATCTTTCTCAGTAATCGCACTGACTAATAAGTGAACGTTCGGGAAATTTACGCCTTTATTATTAGAAAGTGTGCCACCAATGACCACGCGACAGTAAAGATCACCTAATTCCACATTTACATCTTCGACGACCATCTCCACTTTGCCGTCATCGAGCATGATTACTGCGCCGATCGGCACTTCTTCCGCAAGGGTGTCATAGGTAATGCAACTAATTTCAGAGTTACCATCAACTTTGCGGCTAGTCAGTGTAAATTTGTCGCCCTTATCAAGGGTAATTGGACCCTCTTTAAATACCCCAAGCCGAATTTTTGGTCCTTGCAAATCCTGCAAAATGCCCACAGGCTGATTGAGTTCACTGGATACTTGGCGAATATTGCAAATGCTGCGATGGTGGTCAGCATGAGTACCGTGGGAAAAGTTGAGGCGAAAAGTACTTGCACCTGCTTCAATAAGCTGGCGAATCATATCGGGGCTACTGGTCGCGGGTCCAAGAGTAGCAACAATTTTTGTGCGGCGAAAAGTTTCTCTAACGGTCATGGATTGTCAGCTAACGGCGAACCTCAAACATACCAGAATCTCATGACAATTCGCTAATTTGTCATCACTCTTTGGGGCATAAGTTACACCAATACTTCAGATAACTTCAAAAACTCGTATACCAATGGCATCTAAAATCAAGCGATCGCAAAAATCCTAGTTTTCAAAAAGCAACTTGCGATCGCTTCTCTCGAAATAGCGACCGCTATAATATCAGGCATAGCCCTGAATAAAGAAATCATCCAGAGATTACTAAAGAGCGAAATCATGAAATAATCAGTAATTTATCAAGAAATACTGCTAGAAGGCGAGGCTAAAGGTTTAGCTAAGGGCGAGGCTAAAGCATCTAATCAAATTGCCCGAAACATGCTGCGTTCCAACATCGCCATAGACTTATTGGCAAGAATGGGTGACCTATTTGCGAGACTGGTTAGCTAATGGAACTCAAGTTTATTTTTTTATGCACTGTCCAGTCGAAGCGCGATCGCCACACAATGCTAAATATTTTCAGGAAATATTAGAAAAAGCAAATGTGACTGTGTCATCCTTAACTTGGGACGATCTAACTCCGCCGCCACAACAATTAACCTTATTTTGAATTGTGCAACCATGACCCAATCCCAGCCATATTCAAGCGATCGCTACGAAGATTTTATTCAGCCTGTGGATGCTTATAATCGTGATTTGATTGCAAACGTGCATCCCCTTGATTGGGTAAATCCTCAACCAGCCGCTATTTATGATCTAGTCGTGATTGGTGCAGGAACGGCGGGACTAGTCGTAGCCGCAGGAGCAGCAGGTTTAGGACTGGGTTTAAAAGTCGCCTTGATTGAGAAAAACTTGATGGGCGGTGATTGCTTAAATGTTGGTTGTGTTCCTTCTAAATGTGTGATTCGTTCGTCGCGGGTGGTTGCAGATATGCGTGACTCGGCTAATTTTGGCATTAATCCACCTAGCCACATTGATATTGATTTCGCGGCAGTTATGGAACGAATGCGGAAAATCCGTGCGGGGATTAGTGATCATGACTCCGCCGAGCGATTTCGTAATCTCGGTGTGGATGTGTTTCTAGGTTCAGCGCAGTTTGTGAATGAGAATGCGATCGCAGTTAATGATACGCAACTCCACTTTAAAAAAGCCGTCATCGCCACAGGTGCAAGGGCTGCCGATCCGCAAATTGCAGGACTAGCTGAAGCTGGATATTTAACGAATGAGACTATATTCTCGTTGACCGAGCGCCCGAAAAGATTGGCGGTGATCGGTGGCGGTCCAATTGGTTGTGAATTAGCCCAAGCTTTTCATCGCTTAGGCTGTGAAGTGACATTACTGCATAAAAATCCGCATTTACTCGATCGCGAAGATGCTGACGCAGCAGAAATTGTCCAGCAAAAATTTGTGCGTGACGGCTTAAATTTAGTACTTGGCGCTGCGATCGCAAAAGTCGAAAAAGCTAGCAATGGCAAAGTCATCTATTATCAACAAAATGGAATTAGTGATCAAATAGAAGTTGACGAAATTCTCGTCGGTGCAGGGCGATCGCCAAATGTGGGATTAAATTTGGAAGCTGTGGGCGTAAGTTATGACCAGCGACGCGGTATATTTGTAAATGATTATCTCCAGACTACAAACCCACGCATTTTTGCCGCAGGTGATATCTGCATGGATTGGAAGTTTACCCATGCCGCCGATGCTGCTGCCAGAATTGTAATTAAGAACACATTATTCTCTCCCTTTGGTTTAGGCAAAAGCAAACTCAGTGATTTGGTAATGCCTTGGGTGACTTATACCGATCCTGAAATTGCCCATGTTGGTCTATATGCCGAAGAAGCTAAAGCTAAAGGCTTAGAAACCGATGAGATTAAAATTCTTTTCTCTTCCGTCGATCGCGCTATTTATGATGGAGAAACAGAAGGGTTTGTGAAAATCTTGCATCAGCGAGGATCAGATCGGATTCTCGGCGCAACAATTGTGGCGCGTCATGCTGGCGAAATGATTAGCGAAATCACTTTTGCGATCGCAACCGAGCAGGGGTTAAATGCACTTTCTGGAGTGATTCATTCTTATCCCACCCAAGCAGATGCGATCAAAAAAGCTGCTGATGCTTATCGAAAAACTTTGCTGACTCCACGCACACAGTCAATTTTAAAGTTATTAACTAAATTCAGTTAGGGAACCCCAAGAAAAAAATAATCTATATAAAACCCAAAAATGTTGCGACGGGCATAGCCCGTC
>JAYUSC010000087.1:0-5184 GCA_043755885.1 Pseudanabaena sp.
CGGGCGAAGCCCGCCTCACCAATTTTGGACTTTATTTGCATAGGTTATTTAATTTTCATTCCTTACCAACGTAGCAAGTTAAATTGCTCCATATCAACAGTATCGCGACTGCGGTAGATCGATAGCACGATCGCAAGACCAACGGCGGCTTCAGCGGCGGCGATCGAAATTACGAAAATGGTAAATACTTGACCGCGAATACTTGCAGAATCTAAGAAGTTAGAGAAAGCCATGAGATTAAGGTTCACGGCATTTAACATTAATTCTACTGACATTAGTACGCGCACAGCATTACGACTAGTAATTAATCCATAAATACCAATACAAAAAAGTGCGGCGGCAATAATCAAAAAAGGTTCTAAAGACATATCTGTTTACTATTATTTTCTTGTTCCCCTCTCCTACGGGAGAGGGGCTAGGGGTGAGGGCGATAAGTATCTACTTAGAAGCAACAAGTTGCTCTTTAGGCTTTTCTAATAACTCAAGTGAATCTTGATCAGCTTGACTATCTGCCTCGATTTCAGGCACAAGCTCACGACGAGCTAGCACGATCGCACCAATTAAGGCAACCAAAAGTAAAACCGATGCGAGTTCAAAGGGCAGCAGGTAATCACTAAAGAAATGCTGACCGATCACCACCATCGTCGACGGTAGCTTTGCGATCGCAGGACTAATCGCCCAATTTGTGGAAGTGACCGTGACTCCGAGCAGCCCAAACAAACCGACACAAACAACGCCTGTAACCACGCTGCGGACAGCCCCATATTTGACATCTTGATAGTCTTGGCGCTTGTTTACTAGCATGATCGCAAACAAGATCAAGATATTCACCGCACCGACATAGATTAAAACCTGCGCCGCCGCTACAAAGTCAGCGTTTAGCAACACATATAAACCCGCCACACTGATAAAAGTTGCGCCAAGTAAAAATGCTGCGTAAACGATATTTTGCAACAGCACCACACCCATCGCCGAAGAAATTAACATTGCGGTCAATACAACTAGGGATACGGTTTGCGAACCATCACCTAAACCAATATTGTTGATCATAAGTTTTCTTGATTTACTTGATTTATCGGTTATTTATTCTCAGAAGTAGCTTCGGCAATTTCTTCGGGGCGTAGTCCAGCCCGCCTAGCTGTGTGCGGCACTTCATGCCCTTCGATCACGCCTTTTGGTAAATAGGCTAGCTCACGAATTGGCTTCACAAAAGGATCTTCAGTAACCTTAGTGGGCATCCGTCCGAGGGCAATGCTATCAAAGTTCAACTCATGGCGGTCGAAGGTAGAGAGATCGTATTCTTCGGTCATCGACAAGGCATTAGTGGGGCAGTATTCCACACAGTTACCGCAAAAAATACATACGCCGAAGTCGATGCTATAACTCTTGAGTTCTTTTTTCTTGATCTCTGAGTTAAATGTCCAGTCAACTACAGGCAAGTTAATTGGACATACGCGCACACATACTTCGCAGGAGATGCACTTATCAAACTCAAAGTGAATGCGTCCCCGAAAGCGTTCGGAAGGAATTAACTTTTCGTAAGGATACTGCACCGTAATCGGACGACGACGCATATGGTCAAATGTCACCGACATGCCTTGCCCGATATACTTGGCAGCTTGGATCGCGTCTTTGGTGTATGCACCAACTTTATTTAGAAATTTCAGCATTTTGGTAATTAGGTTTTAAGTTTCTGCTTTAAATTCAAAAATCTTGTTCCCCTCTACCAGAGGGAGCTACGGCATACACATCTAAGTTTGTGTGTTAAATCAGGGGAGTTACCCCACCCAAACCCTACCCTTGCAAAGGGGAGGGAACAAGATTTTATGTCTTCCCCCTTTGCAAGGGGAGGGAACAAGATTTCATGTCTTCCCCCTTTGCAAGGGGGAATTAAAGGGGGTAATTCCGACTTGTGTGTACACGTTAGCCCTCAGGGAGAGGGGCTAGGGGTGAGGGCTTATCCGCCAAATGCAAAAGGAAAAGCCAACTTCAAAGCGGCTGTAATCAATAGATTGGCAAGTCCAATCGGTAATAGGAACTTCCAGCCGAGGTCAAGCAGTTGGTCGATCCGAACGCGGGGAACTGTCCAACGCAATAGAATTGCAAAAAAGATAAAGGCGTAGGTTTTGACTAGAGTTGCCGTTAAGCCAATAAAGGCGGCTAAAACTTGCCACCAAGCTGTATTTGCTTCGATACCTAAGGCTTCGCTAACTCTGTCAATGGGGAAAGGTAGTTCCCAACCACCGAGGTAAAGGATCGAGGCGAGTAAACCAGCTAGCAAAAGGTTGGCATAGGAACCACCATAGAAAAAGGCAAATCTGATCCCCGAATATTCGGTTTGATAACCTGCTACGATTTCTTCTTCTGCTTCTGGTAAGTCAAAGGGTAGGCGCTCACATTCAGCAAGAGCGGAAATAATAAAAATGACAAACCCGATTGGTTGTCGCCAAATATTCCAAGACAAAATCCCATATTCTGCTTGCTGATTGACAATATCAATTGTGCTGAGTCCATTGGTCATCAGGGCTACCGCAAGTACGGCAAGCGCCAACGGGATTTCATAGCTGATTGACTGAGCGGCGGCGCGTAAACCTCCGAGGAGAGAGTATTTGTTATTCGATGAATAACCCGCCATCAGCAAGCCAATCGGGGCAATGCTCGAAATCGCAATTACAAAAAATACGCCTGTGCCTAAGTCCGAAATGATCATGTTCTGACCAAAGGGAATGACCAAGTAGCAGAGGAATACAGACACAAATACGAGGGCAGGACCAATCGTGTAAAGAATAGGATCAGCTTTAGCGGGGATCGTACCTTGCTTGATGACGAGTTTGGCTACGTCTGCGATCGGGATCAACAGTCCGAATGGTCCCGCATATTCTGGTCCAATCCGTTGTTGGGCGGCGGCGGAGATTTTGCGCTCTAGCCAAGTACAGGCGAGTGCGCCGACAGTCACGCCTAAAACCATGACTGCCATCGGCAGTAACATCCAAATTACTTTGGCGACATCGGCTGGCAATCCCAGCCCTGTCAGGATTTCAATTAAAGATTGTTGTAAATCAATTCCACCGTACATTAGCGATCGACCTCACCCATAATAATATCCACACTTCCTAAGATTGCCATGATGTCGGCGAGCTTCATGCCTCGTACCAGTTCAGGCAAGATCTGCAAATTAATAAATCCAGGGGGACGAATCTTGAAGCGCCAAGGAAATACGCTGTCTTCACCGATGATATATACGCCCAATTCGCCTTTTGGCGCTTCAACGCGGACATAATGCTCACCCGCAGCAACCTTGAAGGTGGGCGATGGTTTTTTGCTGATGAACTGATAGTCCATCCCCGTCCATTCGCTCTTAGGTCCAGCAAGAACTCTTTGCGCTTCAAGGTTTTCAAAAGATCCACCAGGAATTTGCTTGAGGGCTTGCAGGATCATTTTCGAGGATTCACGCATTTCGCGGACACGCACGAGATAACGGGCAAGGCAGTCGCCGCCGTTGTCCCACTGCACATCCCAGTCAAGTTCGTCGTACAGCTCGTAATGATCGACTTTACGCAGATCGAGTTTTACGCCTGAGCCGCGTAGCATTGGTCCTGACAAGCCCCAGTTAATCGCTTCATCGCGAGTAATTGTGCCTAAACCTTCCACCCGTTTGCGGAAGATCGGATTATTGGTAATTAATTTTTCGTATTCATCAATCACAGGAATGAAATAATTACAAAAATCTTCGCATTTCTCGATCCAGCCATAGGGGAGATCAGCCGCAACTCCGCCGATACGGAAATAGTTGTGCATCATCCGCATTCCTGTCGCCGCCTCGAACAGGTCATAGATCATTTCCCGTTCGCGGAAGACGTAGAAAAATGGTGTTTGAGCGCCGATGTCGGCAACGAATGTGCCAAGCCACAGGAGGTGAGAGGCGATGCGGCTAAGTTCTAGCATGATCATGCGAATGTAGCTAGCGCGTCGCGGCACTGGCACATTGGCTAGTTTTTCGGGTGCGTTGACGGTGATTGCCTCGGTGAACATGGTCGCGAGGTAATCCCATCGGGTCACGTAGGGCAAATATTGGATAATCGTGCGATTTTCAGCGATTTTTTCCATGGAGCGATGCAAATAACCTAAAACAGGCTCGCAATCAACTACATTTTCGCCGTCTAGCGTGACGATAAGTCTGAGAACACCGTGCATGGATGGGTGGTGAGGTCCCATATTTATGACCATGCGCTCGGCTTTGGTTTCAATCATCACCATGATTTGCGATCGCCTCTTTACTCTGTAAACTGTTGCTCTGGTTAATTAGTGCTAGTTTTTGCTAGTTATCTAGGATATGCAGGACATCCTAAACGTTTGTTATTTTAAGTCACGGCTTGGGCTATTGCTTCAGCGATTGACTCTATTGGTTATGTTATTTAATTAGATATACCTTGATGCTTCCCAGTATATCGCCATGTTGGGGCGAGAATATATGTTAGAAAGTAGCTAAATGATGATTTCGGCTTTTGTTCTTCTTATTGAAATCATAGAGTTTAATCTATGCCTTAAAATAAAATCATTAACTGAACACTATGGATTTTAGTGATTCTTGTTGAGAATTCTGCTGTTAACGCTCTCTATTTAGTCCTAAAAGCCACAAGTGAATATCATGCAATCCCTCGCACCAGTCCTCGAAAAACAGGCTAAAACTTGGAAATTTATCGAACTTTGGGTTGATCCAATTCCTTTCCCCCCTAAAATCCTGATGCTTGTCGGTGATTATGATGGCAGATGTAATGTTTTTAATCCTGCGTCAGATTACAAACTTGTAGTTGCTCATTCAAATTATCAAGCAGCCCAAGAGTGGTTTCTTGAGGATGAATATGAACGGGTCAAGGGTAAGCTTTTGGCTGAAGAAATTATGTGAGGCTACGCGATCGCAACACCATTCAAATCACCAAATAGCGATCGCCTTAAACAAATAATTCAGGTATACAATCAGAACAAGATTAATATCAAGTCATAGCCTAAATTAATACCGTGAATATCATGACATTAACATTGCTTTATGAATCAGATTTTTATAATTGGACAGTTGAGCAGGTTAAACGGTTACGCTTAGGTAAATTAGATGGTTTGGATTTAGAGAATTTAGCGGAAGAGATTGAATCTTTGGGTAATCAGAAACGATCTGAATTGGAAAAT
>JAYUSC010000088.1:0-5174 GCA_043755885.1 Pseudanabaena sp.
TGAAGACAAATTTAGCAGTCTAGTTGCGAATCTTTCGGGGATTGTCTATCGTTGTGACTGCGATCGCGAATGGAAGATGATCTTTCTTGGTGGTGCAGTGACCGAGATAACTGGCTACCCTGCGACAGACTTTATCGCTACCCAAGTCCGCAGTTGGGCTAGTATCATTCATCTCGAAGATCAAGATATCGTCGAAAGGATTATTTGCGAAAGTTTAGCTTGCCAAGAACCATTTTCTCTAGAATATCGCATCATTGATGCTCAAGGGTATACTCACTGGCTCTATGAAAAAGGACAGGGCGTATTTACTGAAGACGATCAATTATTGTATCTAGATGGAGCGATTTTTGATATTAGCGATCGCAAACAAGTTGAAGCTGAGCTTTTAGAACGAGTACATTTATCAATTTTGATGGCAGAAATTGGCTCGGCATCGACACAGTCACTCTCATTAGAAGAAGTTCTTCAAGCCTTTGTCGAATCTCTATGGCGACATATGCATGTTTCCTTTGCTCAGATTTGGACTGTCAATACTTTTGGCAATGATTTAAATTTACAAGTCAGTGTGGGAAACTATAACAAATCAGATAGCGATCGCCTCTGTAATCTAGTTAAAAGAGATCAAATTTGGTCGATTACCCAAGGAATGTTTCAACCGCTTTTGACTGATCAGATCTTGGCGGATTTAAGCGAACCCGAACAATTGTGGCTACAGGAAAAAGGGATTATGTCCCTAATGGGGCATCCGCTAATCGTCAAGGGTAATGTCATCGGCGTAATCCTGATGCTCTCTCTATCCGATTTGGATACAGATATTCAGAACATAGATTTGCTCGCGAATGCGATCGCGATCGGTATAGACAATAAGCAGTCAGAAGAAAGGCTTAGAGTTGCCAAACAAGCTGCCGAGGCTGCGAGCCAAGCCAAAGGTCAATTTTTGGCAAGTATGAGTCATGAACTGCGGACACCATTAAATGCAATTTTGGGATTTGCACAACTAATGGTGCGTGATAGCTCCCTCAAAGACAGTCATCGATCCTACCTCAAGATCATCAATGACAGTGGCGAACATTTATTAGAACTGATCAATGACGTTTTAGATATGTCCAAAATTGAATCAGGACGCATTACCCTGAACATCACTAGTTTTGATCTGTATCACCTTCTCGATACATTGGAAAAAATGTTTCGCCTTAAGGTCAGTGATAAAGCATTACAACTAATTTTTAAGCGATCGCCTAAAGCCCCCCAATGGATTAGCACAGACGAAGGAAAACTTCGCCAAATCTTAATTAATTTATTGAGTAATGCGATCAAATTTACCAATCAAGGCTCTATAGTTCTATCTATTGATGCGACTAAATCGTCAGAACCAGATTCTCAGTTGTCATCTCAGCATCAAGAAAAACCCTCAACCATCTTAAAATTTACAATAGAAGATACTGGTGCAGGTATTCCAACTAATTATTTAGAGAAAATATTTGAAGCATTTGAGCAGACGGACTTAGGTAAGAAATCTGCGGAAGGAACTGGACTAGGATTACCAATCAGCCTTAAATTTGCTCAATTCATGGGAGGGCAGATTACAGTCAGTAGTCAATTAGGTGAGGGCAGTATCTTTCGAGTTACTCTTCCAGTGGATGTATCTGAATCTCCTGTTCTATTCATCCAAATCTGCGATCGCTACATCATCGGTTTAGCACCCCATCAGCCAGAATATCGCCTCCTCGTCGTAGAAGACCGATGGGAAAGTCGGTATTTATTAGTCAAAATTTTAGAAGCTGTGGGTTTCCAAGTCCGTGAAGCTGAAAATGGCGCTGAAGCGATCGCAATCTGGGATGAATGGGAGCCTCATCTAATCTGGATGGATATGCGAATGCCTGTTATGGATGGCTATGAAGCCACGCGCCAAATCAAATCCCATTTAAAAGGGCAAGCAACTGTGATTATTGCTTTAACTGCTAGTGCCTTAGAAGAAGAAAGAACAATTATTCTTTCCGCAGGTTGTGATGATTTTGTGCGTAAGCCTTTTCGAGAAGCGCTTATCTTTGACAAATTAGCTGAGTATTTAGGTGTAATTTATTTATATGAAGATGAAAGCAATCATCGTCTTACTGACAGGGTTGCCGATGATCTAGAAACTTTAGAAACTAATCTTAAAATCTATTTGTCACAAATGCCTGATCGTTGGATCAGGCAACTTTATCAAGCAGCCATGCTAGCCGACAATGATCTAATTACGGAATTGATCAAAGCCATTCCAGAAAATAATACTGATTTAATTCATTCTTTACTCAGTCTCACCGATAATTTTTGTTACAATCAAATCATGAATTCGGCTCAGCAAGCTTTTAACAAATAGTTAAATGATCGCCATATGGACACGAATAAATAATGACTAGAAATTATAGTGGCGATATATTAATAGTCGATGATATGCCAAACAACTTGCGCTTTCTATCGACAACTTTGACAGAGCAAGGCTATAAAGTCCGTAGTGTCACCGATGGTTTAATGGCGCTGACGGTCGCTCAAGCTGCCAAGCCAGATCTAATTTTGTTAGATATTATGATGCCAAATATCGATGGTTATGAAGTTTGTCAGAGACTAAAAGCCAACGATCAAACCTGTGGTATTCCTGTGATTTTTCTGAGCGCCCTAGATGAAGTATTAGATAAAGTGAAAGCTTTTAATGTCGGCGGCGTGGACTATATCACCAAACCATTTCATTTAGAAGAGGTCTTAGCGCGTATTCAAACTCACTTAAGCTTAAGATCTGCCCAAAAAGAAATCAGACAACTAAATACTGAACTCGAACAGCGCGTGCGCCAGAGAACGGCTCAATTAGAACAGGAAATCTCTGAACGCTTGCAAGTCCAAGAGCGTCTATTGCATCTCGCCTTACATGATGTGCTTACAGGTTTACCAAATCGAACTTGGTTTATGAAACGTTTGGAGCAGTTACTCCAACAAGTCAATCAACAGTCAGGCTATCATTTTGCAGTTTTGTTTTTAGACTGCGATCGCTTTCAATCGGTTAATGATTCTTTAGGACATTTAGTTGGTGATCAGTTATTAGTTTCGATCTCCAGAAGAATAGAACTTTGTGTGCGCCCTGGCACAATGCTTTGCCGTTTGGGAGGAGATGAGTTTGCGATCTTGTTGCCAGATGCTGAAAAGAACTCTGATGCAATCAAAATTGCCAACGATATTCTCCGAGAATTAGCTGCCCCATTTCAAATTGGTGACTATCAAGTATTTACGAATGTCAGTATTGGTATTGCGATGGGTAGTAATATTTACAAACAACCCGAACATATTTTGCGAGATGCTGACACAGCAATGTATCGAGCAAAAGCGAATGGAAAAGCTTGCTATCAAATATTTGAGCAAATAATGCATAGCCGTGCCCTCCATAACTTTCAGCTAGAATCCGAGCTGAGACATGCCTTGGAACGCAATGAACTTGTGGCGTATTATCAGCCCATCATTAGTTTAGATACTAACCAAATCAGCTCTTTTGAGGCGCTAGTGCGTTGGAATCATCCAGGCAAAAATTTAATTGCTCCCAATAGGTTTATCCCGATCGCAGAAGAAACATCCTTGGTAATGGCGATCGATTTATTTGTATTACGCCAAGCCGCTCGGCAATTGCGTAATTGGCGAGATGAAGGGATTGCCAACGAGTCTTTAACCGTGAGTGTCAATCTCTCTGTCAAGCATTTTATGAGCTTTGAATTGCTCAAGCAGATCGATAATATTCTTCAAGAAGTAGGAATTGATGGCAGTTCCTTGAGGCTAGAAATCACGGAAAGCGACATTATGGAGAATGCCGAATTTGCTGGCAAAATCATGTCGCAATTACGCGATCGCAATATTCAATTGAGCATTGATGATTTTGGTACTGGTTATTCCTCTTTGAGCTATCTGCATCGGCTCCCAATTAACCATCTCAAGATCGATCGATCCTTTGTTATGAGAATCGGAAAAAATGGCAAAAATACCGAGATTATTAGAGCTATCATTGCACTGGCTAAGAGTTTGGGCATGTTGACGATCGCAGAAGGGGTGGAAACACAGGAGCAGCTAGATCAGATCCGCGAATTAGACTGTGAGTTTTGTCAAGGATATTTATTTTCTAGACCTGTTGAGGCTGAGGCAGCTAGAAATTTGTTGATAACAGGGTTTCCACAATTCTAATGATTAAAATTGCTATACAAAACAAGATTTTGTAGCTTAAACAAAAAGGAAAGGGAATGCTCAGCATTCCCTTTCCTTTTTGTTTAAGCTATTTAGCTGATGTGAAATAAATGCTTCTTTGAGAAGCTAAAAACAGCAACATAGATGTTTCGTTAAGCCCATTTGTAGCGAGATTTAGACTAACAAGTTTGAATCTCGCTATTTTTGTTGCGATGTTTTATAGGATTTTTGAAAAAGTATGACTACTTACTTGAGCCTACTTATTTCAGGCTAATATATTAACATAAACTAGAAGATCTGGTCAGAAATTTTTGCTTTTATGGATGCAACCCTTATTCGTCAACTTGTATGGCTAGACTATCGATTAGCTCTGCTGTTTATTTTGGTTATCCCCTTCGGCTTGTTGGTCTGGGCTTTGCGAAGTGGCAGTGACGCGATCAAGCGATCGCTACTTTTGTATTGGCGCGTTGCTAGTCTGGTGTTGATTACCATTTATTTAGCGATCGGTAGCTTGGGTATATCTTACATATCAGGGATTTTGGCTGCGGTTTTAATCGTGCTGGCGCTTTGGTTTTGGCAAGATTTAAATGAAGATATTGACGCTTCACGCAAGAGCCTGACCCCAATTTATTTAGGATGGCGTTGGGCTACGACGGTTTACTGCTCTTTGAGTGTGATATTTCGGCTGTTATTCGCTAACTGTGCCTTTATGAATGCTGAGCAGTTAAGCGATATTTGCAAAATTTGGTTCGAGCCACCGCTAAGTCTTAGCGCCATATTTCATAACGGTGTTCCCGTCGAGAACTTAGCCTTTATCGGCGCTGTTGGGGGAATTGTTTATATATTGTATTTCTTCTTTTTTCTTGCTTTTAGCTTACCGAAAACTGGTCGAATTGCCTTTCGTGACTAATTACAGCGCTTTGCGCTGCGATTAAAAAGGAGCCAGTTTTTTGTGGTGCGGCTTCGCCGCACCA
>JAYUSC010000089.1:0-12692 GCA_043755885.1 Pseudanabaena sp.
CGCCCAATCATCGGTGAATAGCAGGATAAAGCATCATCTTGAGGTTCTGGCGAAATATTATCTAAGCGTCGCAAAGTATCAATTAATAAGTCTGCACCAAGGCTAGCTAATTTCGTACTTAAGCTATCCGTATTGTCTTCAGGCAAAATTTCTAACTCCGCTTTGAGTAACATCGCACCCGTATCAATGCCGATATCCATTTGCATGGTCGTGATACCTGTGAACTTTTCGCCATTTGCGATCGCCCATTGGATCGGAGCCGCGCCGCGATATTTTGGCAAGAGCGAACCATGTACGTTTATGCAGCCATGTTTGGGCATATTCAAGATTTTTTGCGAAAGAATCTGTCCATAGGCAACAACCACAAATACATCAGCCTCAAGCGCCTCAAGCGCTTCAAGTACAGTTTTATCTTTTTTAAGGCGATCGGGTTGCCAGATTTTAAGATTGGGGCAAAGATCAAGATTTTTTGCGATCGCAGCAGCCTTGACTGGCGGCGGACTAACTTGATTACCGCGACCACGCCTTGTATCGGGTTGTGAAACCACGCCCACCACTTCAAAATCTGGCTCTGACAATAATCTTGTTAAGGTAGGAACTGCAAAATCAGGAGTCCCAAAAAAGACAACACGCATATTTTCAACTATTTTCATTTTTTTATATGGTGGGGATAGGCGGCGCACAGCACCGCCTATCCCCACCCAAAGCAAAGTTGCGCCATAACTCTCCTTTGGGTTTGATGACCATATTATCGATCTAAAGAGGGATTCTGGGGTGACTTGGACAGATCCTAGACCGCTTGCGTTAAGATTAGTTAATTAAATCATCCGTTCTTGGCAAAATCGTCTAGGAACACCTCTATTGATGGAGCAGTAGTAGTGAAAAGCAATAATAAAAACGACAATAATAAAAAGTGGAAAAATTTCGGTTTATACGCACTGCTCGGCATTGTCGTCATTACCTTAGGAACAACCCTACTCGATAGTCAACCACCCACCCAAGCCGAATGGCGTTACAGCAAGCTGCTTGAAGAAGTCAGAAAGAAACCCGCAGGTGTCTCCAGAATTACCCTTAGCCCTGATCGCTCTTTTGCGGAAGTGACTGTCCCTGGTGGTCCTGAAGGCAAGAAAAAAGTTCGCGTAAACCTGCCGAATGACCCTGAGTTCACCAAAGCTGTTAGAGAAAACAACATTGAACTAGATGTCGCCCCCCGTCGTACCGATGGCGCATTAGTCCAAACCTTGAGCAGCCTGATTTTGCCCATTTTGCTATTAGTCGGTTTGTTTTTCCTACTACGTCGCGCTCAAGGCGGTCCTGGCAACCAAGCGATGAACTTTGGTAAGTCTCGCGCTCGTGTGCAGATGGAGCCTCAAACCCAAGTCACATTTGCCGATGTCGCTGGGATCGAGCAAGCCAAATTTGAGCTTACTGAAGTCGTGGACTTCCTCAAAAACCCCGATCGCTTTACCGCCGTCGGTGCAAAAATCCCCAAAGGTGTATTGCTAGTTGGACCTCCTGGTACTGGTAAAACCTTGCTAGCTCGCGCAGTTGCAGGTGAAGCTGGGACACCTTTCTTCAGCATCTCTGGTTCAGAGTTTGTGGAAATGTTCGTCGGTGTCGGTGCATCGCGTGTGCGTGACCTGTTCGAGCAAGCCAAGGCAAACGCTCCTTGTATCGTCTTCATCGATGAAATTGATGCTGTCGGTCGTCAACGTGGCGCTGGGCTTGGCGGTGGTAATGATGAGCGTGAACAAACTCTCAACCAATTGCTGACCGAAATGGATGGCTTTGAAGGTAACACAGGCATCATCATCGTTGCGGCAACTAACCGTCCTGATGTTTTAGACGCAGCGTTACTACGTCCAGGTCGTTTCGATCGCCAAGTTGTCGTCGATCGACCCGACTTCGCAGGTCGTCTAGAAATTCTCGGAGTTCATGCACGCGGCAAGACCTTATCGAAGGATGTTGATCTTGAAAAGATTGCCCGTCGTACCCCAGGTTTCACAGGTGCTGACCTTTCTAACCTGTTGAATGAAGCTGCGATTCTTGCGGCTCGTCGTAACCTCACCGAAATCTCGATGGATGAAATCAATGATGCCGTCGATCGCGTCTTGGTTGGTCCCGAAAAGAAAGATCGCGTCATGAGCGAAAAACGCAAAGAATTAGTTGCTTACCATGAAGCTGGTCATGCTCTAGTTGGTGCTTTGATGCCCGACTATGATGCCATCCAAAAGGTAACAATCATTCCTCGCGGTCGTGCTGGTGGTTTGACATGGTTCTTGCCGACTGAAGAACGGATGCAAAGCCGCGCCTATTTGCAAAACCAGATGGCAGTTGCCCTCGGTGGTCGTATCGCTGAAGAAATTGTCTTTGGTGATGAAGAAGTTACTACTGGTGCATCCAGCGATCTTCAACAAGTTGCTTCGACTGCGCGTCAAATGGTGATGCGTTTTGGCATGAGCGATAAGCTTGGTCCAGTTGCGCTAGGTCGTTCTAATGGCAATATGTTCCTTGGTCGTGACATTGCCGCCGAGCGTGACTTCTCCGAAGAAACTGCCGCAACTATTGATGAAGAAGTTGGCATTTTGGTAGCTGATGCTTACCGTCGCGCCAAGCAACTCTTAATCGATAACCGTCATGTTCTCGATAAGATTGCCCATGATTTGATTGAGCGTGAAACAGTTGACGCTGAGGATCTTCAACAAATTCTGGAAACTAGCGATTTGAAGCTAGCCGCCGCACTTTAAGAATCAGAGGCGCTTTGCGCCTCTGATCTGCTAATAAAAAAAGCCTTGCTTAGCAAGGCTTTTTTATTTGTTCTTTATGAGAGCGCAAAGCGCTATAAATTTATGATGATCTTAGATACCATTGTTCCGTTTGGACGTTCAAAGCTGGAATATGAGTTAATGTTTGCGCTGTCAGATTGCGATCGCAATAAGTCCATAATCGGCATTGGTGATGGACCAGCCAGCTTTAATGCCGAAATGACCGCCGCAGGTTATCAAATCACATCCATCGATCCGATTTATCAATTTACAGGCGCAGAAATCAAAAGCCGCTTTGATGCTTGTGTTGATGGCATTATTGAACAGGTTCGCAACACATCAAATAATTGGGTCTGGGGCTATCACAAATCTCCTGATGATTTACGAGCCAATCGTGAAACTGCGATCGCAATATTTCTCGAAGACTACGATCGCGGCAAAATTGCAGGTCGATACCTTAATGCCGAATTGCCAAAATTAGATTTTCAAGACAAGCAATTTCAACTTGCCCTATGTTCACATTTTCTATTTCTCTATTCTGAGCATCTTAGTTTCGAGTTCCATTTAGACTCAATCCGTGAGTTATGTCGCATCGCCGAGGAAGTGAGAATATTTCCTTTATTAAACTTAGCGCAACTGCGATCGCCTTATATTGACGAAATTTGCAGCACCTTAAGCGAAGAAGGAATTAGTTCAGAAATCATCCAAGTTCCCTACGAATTACAAAAGGGTGGCAATCAAGCGATCGTCTTACATCTGTGAAATTTGCAGCAGTTTAGGCAAAAGTAGATAAGATTTTAGGAATATTACTCGAACCATTGCGATCGGTTTTTCAGCTTATCAACGTCTAGATTTGCGTATAAAATCCATCGGACTTCTGCGCGGTAGGGCAACTATACCGTAGGTTATTTATTCACAGTGATCGCTTGTTGCCAACTGGTGACTATATCTTCTTTTTTGATTCCTGCTTCGATGAGTATATTAACTAATCCTTCCTCGAAGTCATCTTCTTCGATGATGATTTTGCGATCGCAATTATCTTTTTCGATTAGTCGCGCATGAAATACGACATTATCCATCCATTGTTGTTTATCAAATCCTGTAGCAAGAACCAGAAAATGTCCAGACTCAGTGTCACAAACTGGGTAGAGTTTGATTGCTTGCAGACTTGGCTGATCAATCGTCGCATCCTGTACTGTTTTTTTGAGGATGTCTACATACTTTAGTGAGTTATCCATTTGACAACTACCTCTGTTTTTTGTGCGGTAGAAGTTGATTTACATGCCCTTTCTATTTGTCAACATCATATGTCAATTTTGGCTAGTAGTGTTAAAATCAAGCTGCTTGATATGATTGATTTCAAGAGGTGTAGCAATGAAAGCAGGAATAACTAAGCGCGTTACTGTGGCTTTGGCTGCGGATGTTTTTAATAGTTTACCTTCACAGGGGCGATTGTCTTGGATTCGGGAGGCGATCGCAGAGAAGTTACAGCGAGAGAATCGTCTTGTGGCTAGTTCTGCTGAGGCTAAGGCGATCTCGCGTATTTCTAAGCCAATTAGTGAAAGTGAGTGGGTGACAGTTGGCACTCTAGATGAGGAGTTTGATTTGGAGCGTATAAACGAGGCGATCAGAAAGCGTGGCTATACGCGCTAAGTATTTGCTGCAAGTGCATCCACTTGTATTGTCTGAAGATTTGCCAAATTTGCCGATAATCTTGAGGGCTGATTTTGCTGATCTGTTTAAGCCAATTTTGCAGTCTAGCCCTGATACTGGCGGTATTTTGGGTTGTCATAAGTTAAAGGGGGATTTGCGGGGATATCATGCTCTGGAAATCCGTTTCGATGAAATGGAATATAGGTTGGTCTATCGAATTTATGATAAGCCTGCGCCTAAACGGGTGAAGGTAATTAGTTTTGATATTCACGATCCTGCTTATGCGAAAGCTAAACAAAGAGTTTGAGCTTTGAACAGCGCACTCGAATGCAAGGATGTTGTCAAGATTACAATTTCGGAGGGCAGACAACCTCAAGGGGCTAGCTTTGCGCGAACATGGCTATGCTTAATCTTTGATAGTAGGCTATAAATGAATACCGTAAATTTTGACAATTTACGGCAAAAAGAATTGCGTATACAATGTAGCTATGCAACATTATGTAAATTGTTATAGTCTAGTATTACAACAAGGAGCCTAAATACTAAATGAAAAGCCTGCAAACGATAATCAAACGAGTATCTAGCAAAAGATTTGGAGCGCGTATTGCCGCTCCTTTGGCAGCTATTTCTCTTGGCTTATCAACTTTCGGTTGTGAGACCCCTAACCCAGTCGTTACATCTTCGCCAGTGCCAGTTGCAACTAGTGCCTCAACTGCACCAGTGCCAGTTATAGCTAATGTCTCGATGCGGTTGCCTATCCCAGTCGTAGACACGGCTTTTTCTCCTTACTACCTAGCCGTAGACAAGGGTATATTTGCTAAGCATGGACTGAATGTGAAACTTGAGCCAGGTACGCCCGAGCTTAATCCTGTGAAAATGCTGGCGCAGGGTACTGATCAGTTTGCGGTGCTGGGTGGTCCCGAAATTTTGTTTTCTGCTAGATCGAAGGGCGCACAAATCGTTGGAACTGCTCTTTTACACAAGGATGCCAACTTTGTCACGCTTCTAACACTGAAGAAGTCTCAAATCACTAAACTTTCTGAACTAGAAGGGAAGAAGGTTGGATTTTCTTTCGGTCATATTTCTACAGATGTTCTGCGAATTACTTTCAAAAAAGAGAACATTAATGTCCAAGAAGCTGATGTAGGCTTTGACTATGGGCAGTTTATTGCTGGTAAACTTGATGCTCAATGGGCTTTTCGGACTACGGCTGGCTTGGCTTTACCTGCTAAGGGCGTAGAAGTAAACTTCATTAATCCTTCTGACTATGGCATTGTGACGCAGGGTCATGTGGTAGTCACCAGTGAAAAGATGATTAAAGAGAATCCCAAAGTTGTACAGGCTTTCAATGATGCTGTGTTGGAGGCGATCGCTTACTCCTTAGCAAATCCACAAGAAGCAATTGATGCGGCGATCAAGCGCGATCCTAATTTCAAGAAAGAGGTTGGGGATAAGCAGCTTGAGGTTTACAACGCCGCGATTAAAAGAAACTCACGCATTGGTGACTTCGCTGAGGCTGATTTGCTAAAGACGAAAGATCAGATGCTTTCAGTTGGGCTAATTCCTAAAGAATTTGATGTGAAGTCTGCGTTCACTTCGCAGTTTGTCGAGCAGCATTATAAGGGTAAATCTTAAATGCTTACAGTTTCTGAACAAGAGTTCGATGTTGTGAAAACGAAGCAATTTCTTGCTATTGATCATGTTAGCCATTATTACACTCGTGGATTTGGTTTCACTCAATCTCTGAGTGATATCTCGTTTAACCTTCACGCGGGTGAAATTCTTTCGATTGTTGGCTCTAGTGGCTGTGGCAAATCAACTTTGTTGCGGATTGTGGCTGGGTTGATCTCCCCATCAGAAGGAAAAGTTTTGATTGAAGAGAAAAATCCAGTTCGATATCGATCTGAATCTGGAATTGGATTTGCTTTTCAAAAGCCTGTTCTATTTCCTTGGAAAACTGTCCTAGAGAATATTCTGCTCCCAGTCGAAATTCGGTTGGGGAAAATAGAGAATCATGAACGGATGAGGGCTTTAAGCCTTTTGGAAATGCTCGGTATTTCTGGCTTTGAAGATAGCTATCCTAGTCAGCTTTCGGGTGGGATGTTGCAACGGGCGGCGATCGCAAGAGCGTTGATCACAGAACCAAAACTGTTGCTACTTGATGAGCCATTTAGCGCCCTTGATGAAATCACTCGTGAAAACCTCTGGGTTGATTTTAGTGAGATTTGGCGATCGCAAAAACTCACGGTACTTTTGGTAACTCATAGTATCCGAGAGGCTGTGTTCTTATCCGATCGCGTTTTGGTGACGTCGCCCAGACCAGGGCAAGTAAAAGCAGCGTTTGATATTCCTTTACCACAGGAGCGAAGTCGCTCTGTGACTATCTCTAAGGAGTTTATAGAGCTATGCGAACAAGTAAGAGGCAAACTAGAATGAGTCTTAAATCCATCGCAGCATGGCAAAGACTGGTTACACCGCTCATCGCATTGGTGATTTTTCTGTCAGGATGGGAGATTAGCGTCCGCGCTCTGTCGGTATCTCCTTTGATCTTGCCGCCACCATCGGCTGTGGGTAGTGTTTTGACAAGTCAGTTTGGGAGTCTGATCACTCAAGCTGGGATTACACTTTTGGAGTCTGTGCTAGGTTTTTTGCTGGGTTGTGTTGCTGCATTTGCACTTGCCACGCTATTTATCTTCTCTCGCACCGCCGAACAAGCGCTTTATCCATATGCGATCGCACTTAAAGCAATACCCCTAGTAGCATTAGCTCCAATTGTGGTGATCTGGTTTGGGACAGGGCTTTTATCTAAAGTATTTTTGGCGGCGGTGATTGCTTTCTTTCCTGTTTTGGTGAATACCATTGATGGATTAAAGGCGATCGAACCTGAAGCTCTTGAACTGTTGACGATGCTTTCTGCATCTAAGTGGCAAGTTTTCACAAAGCTGAGAATCTATACAGCTTTACCTTCTATATTTGCAGGTATGAAAGTTGCAAGCTCTTTTGCAGTGGTTGGTGCAGTGGTTGCTGAGTTTATTGGTTCCGATCAAGGGATTGGATTTGTAATTAAATCCTCTTCTTACTATTTAAATACCGATCTAACTTTCGCAGCAATTATTGTTAGCGCTCTAATTGGTCTATCCTTTTTCTGGCTCATTTCTTGGTTGGAAACCAAAATTATTTTCTGGAAGTCAAAAGATCGTGCTGTCTCTAATGCATATTAAGCAAGTTAAGGAAGAAAAATGACTTACATTATCGCAAAACAAGAATTAGAAATTCAGACAGAAAAAGAGCATAAAGTTAAACTGCGGGCGATAAATCTAATTAAACGTCATCAGCAGCAAGATTGTGATTACAAAGTCACATTTAAGGGGCTGAAGTTACTGCTCAAGCAAGGCGTATTTTGTGCTGCCTTTGCTGATGGTAGTAACCTTTTAGCTGATTGCTTACTTCAAGAAGTTCGTCCTCATGAGACAGTTCTGGATGTGGGTACTGGTTCTGGAGCGCTAGGGATTTTAGCGGCTCGATGTGGAGCATCAGTTGTGGCAGTTGACATCTCGCCTGTTGCGGTTGAGTGTGCTAGAGAGAATGCGCGTCTAAATAGTTTGCAAGACAAAGTAGATGTACGTCAGAGTAATTTGTTTGCATCAGTTAAAAGTGATGAGAAATTCTCTTTGATTTTATTCAATCCTCCCTTTATGAACGGGCAACCGTCATCGCTATTAGAAGTAGCGATGTATGATGAAGGCTATGCTACTCTCACACAGTTTTTTGCAGAATTCCCTAATTACATTGCTGACAAGGGTCGAATTTTGATCGTGTTTTCTGAGTCGGGAGATGTGGCTTATCTCAAAAAACTTATGACTAATTCAGGATTTGATTGGAGTTTGGTTGACAGCAACATCCCAGAAGATAATCAACTAGCTGTTTTAGTGTACGAGTTAAAGCGAGGCTTTTGATCCTGCCTTTAAACATGACAATATTTTTGCACCAGCGATAAACCTCAATCGGAAAACTAAAATGACTAATATTTTGTTAAATAGATCGACTACAGGAACTTACGACAATGGTTCTCACAATGTTGGTGAGTTCCATATTCATATTGATGCTCATCAGCTTGCCCATCAGTTTGAAGATAAGCTTTTGCAAGAGCTAGGGTTTGCCAATACTGATTTTGCGGGGCATCCCGAAGGTGTATTACATTTTGAAACGCCCAGACATTTGACCTATAAAACTAAGGATGCCAAAACTTTCAAAACAGTTTTCGATGCGATCGCTATCTATCTCCAAGAAAATACTGAAGCAATTACGGGCTATGTCGAGGGTGAGTATATTCCTCTTGACATTGACATCGAAGAGAAGTCTTTCGATCCGAGCATTCCTGTCCCTTGCCAATTTGAGCTTACTAATTTAGTAGCTGGTACTTTCCGTGAAGACGAAATTCATGTGACTTTAGATCGCGATCGCTCTGACCCTAGATTGATCAACAATTTACGCAGTATGGGCTTTTTCTCAGCTTACATGGACAAATCTTTCGGGACTGTGGAGATATTGACCGCACAAGGTACGCGCCAGATCGTGCAGCAGCTATTAACTCAAGTACTAAATTACTTAAAATCAGCAGGTGGAGCGATCAATTGCAGTGTTAAAGAAGAGCGCATCCTGCGTTGGTGGCTGAGTGCGCCAGATATTAAGTTACCTCCCGTGATTAAAGCCATCAATTAAAAAAAGCTTTGCTAGGCAAAGCTCTTTTTTAATTGATATTCAAGAACCTTTGGTATTGCTTTTAGCGCTTTTAGCCTTCGTTACCGTAGACGAATTTATCTCTTGAGCCAGCGTATCATAAACATCTTGCTCAATATATAGCCATCCAGCCGAACGAACGCTGGTTAGGTCAGCAGTTTCTGGATTATTAGTAGAGACGGGAAGTTGTACTCCTAAAACTTTCATCACTCCATACCTCTCAGCAATTGGACGATGTTCGTGTTCTGGCTCGATATTGTAAAGCACAACATAATCAGAAGGCAGCAAAAACCAAAAGTTCGAGTTCTTTTTAGTGAAATCTTCCTTGATTTGCTGCTGGAGTGTAATTCTAAATTCGGCTAAATCGCGATCAAGAACCGATCTTTCTTCACGCCCACGACTTCTAATCGCCTGTCGATACCATTCACCCTCAAGCAAAAGCCGCAAATCTTCAACCCAATCTTTTACCATTTTAAGTGCATCTTGCTGCTCCTGTGGTAACGAATAGTTTTCTGGCGATGGATAAACAAATCTATAACTAAACCCAATTGCAAGATTCTTGATCACTGCCGCAATCACGCGATCGTCACTCAACGCGGCTGGGGCTTGCCAACCTGACACAATCGTGATCGTATTTTTAATCGCTTTATTTGGGCTACTGCTGCTAACAAGTTCTGACTGACGCTTTTCGACTGGTATCCATGGCAAGAGTAGGCGATCGCAGATATCGTTCGGATTTAGCATCTGCAAATCTTCAAAAGCTTCAACCAACTTAATCAGGGACTTGCTTTCAGGTAATTCGCCATCGCGCAAGTCTCGCATTCTTTGGATTTGGCGATCAGACAAGTCCGACTTCTTCGCAATGACTTCTTTGATGTACTCAGTCAGCTTAAAGCCACTAGCTGGCTGCTTTAGCCTGATCCATGTGTCAATGTACTTACCCCATGTTGTGGTCATTTTTTTATTTGCACGAAGTGTATCTCATATACAACTATTATACGTCAATTTATTATTTTTTTGACTCAAGTGGTATTACTGTGTAAATAGTCAGTTAGCCAAACTCTTAAATTTTAGCCATAATTGAAAATTCCCGCAAATTAAATAACTCAATATTTCAATAGCTTTAACATATAGTAGTCAAGAACGATAGGACGTATCGTACTAAAATCAAGAAGTTTATTGGCAAGGTGTTGCAAAAATAAGCACATTGTCTTATCATTACGATATTGAGGTTCAGTTAGTGATTAATTAACTAAGCCTCAATAAAAAAGAGCCTCCGACGAGTGACATCGTCAAAGTGCTCTGAACTGTCTGAAATCGGGTGCAACCGTTTAAGACTTGATTGTTTGTGTTACAGCGATTAAATCGCAGAAGAACCTTGACAACTCAATATTTGCGCTGTTGAGGCTCTCATTTAGGGGGTCAGCTTTCGTTTGATCTCCTAAATTTTCTATCTACTCAAATTATAACTTAAATTAGGATTAATTAAATGCTTGAAGGACGTAACTTTTACTCTTTCGCTCATCTCATTCCTCGTAAAGTGCTTAAAGTATGTTTGGTGCTGCTAGCTCTGCTTAGTGCTGCTCCTGCTTTTGCTGAAACCTTCGTTCTTGATGGCAACAAAGCCCTCAATACTAATCCAAATTTTCGACTGATTGATGGACATCCCCGTATGTCTACTTGGGATCACAGCCTGAATGATGCCGATCAGAACTTTGATCGAAAAACTGGTGGTAATGGAGGAGAGCATTTGGTTCACCGCCGAACTGGTAAATGCGTGAATGCCTATCGTCGATGGAACGGCGCTGAAGTCAATGTTTATCCTTGCCGACTTGGCGATGGCGACCAGAACTTTAACATTGAATCTATCGGAAATGGTGATGTACAAATTAGGGTTGCTAACACTAACTTTTGTCTGGACAATCCCAACCGTATCAATGGAGGTCTAGTCACCTTGCAGCAGTGTGTCCGCAACGCTAATCAACGCTTTAAGATCAATGGGGGGACGGTGGTTGTTCCTCCTGTCACTATCGGACAGCCCAACTTCGCTTCAGCGTTCTATCGTCAAAGTAATCCCTTCTGGCTAGCTGGATATGCCCCAGCATCCACCAACCCACCTAACCCCAAATTGGGAGCTTCTAAAGGGAACTGCACTTGGTACGCCAGTGGACGCGCTAAAGACTTTGGACGCAACGCCAGTAACGTTAATAAGCTTCTTGGTCACGCCTCTGAATGGGCTGCTCAAGCCAGAAATGCAGGCTTGACTACTTCCAACACTCCCGTAGCTGGCGCGATCGCACAGTGGGGTGCTGGTAATGTGTCAAACCAAAATCATGTTGCTGTTGTTGAAAAAGTCAATGGTGATGGAACCATCGTAATTTCTGAGTCCAGCTTCGCAAGCCCTGGCTCTACTTATGATTACCTGTACCGTACACGCACTATTTCGGCAAATAATCCATCGATCTATATCCTTCCCTAGATTTAGTTGATTGAATTATTAAGCGATCGCCTATCTCCTTGAGATAGGCGATCGCTATTTTTCTATTACCACATAAGAATCATTTAGCGATCGTAGTAGAGATAACTATGCAAGCATCTATCAATAAAAACCACAATAAAATTTTAGTTTTTCTGCTGACAAGCTGCGTAAATCTATCAATTTATACCGAGCAAGCCCTATCAGGTGGTGGAGACACTACCCAACCCACAATAACAGATACTTCCATTGTATCTCCACCTACCCCCAACTCTGGATCACCCTCAGTCACTTCTCCAACACTTATACAGCAGACAGGTACTAGTAATTACGCGAATGTCAACTCTAACACAGGAACACTAAACTATCCAAGCTGCAATGGAACTTGTGGCTTCGCAATTATGCGTACTAGCCCCTCTAATAACAATAATGGCACGACAGGTAATCAATACGAAGCGGTGATTGGCTTCATCCATTCCTTCAACTCACCCGATCAGTCAAATGCGGAAACTAACCGCCTCATGATCGAAATTCAAAAATATAAGAGTGAATACGAAATCATTGCTGCTTTAAGCGACAAACTCGCCGAAGCTCTAGAAACAGGCAAATACGAAAGAGCGAATTTAATTGCGATTATTTTGGCTCCAAAGCTTGGTAAAACACACCTACAACTTCTCAACGAAGTTCGCTCAAAATCTTAGCCAAATCGATTAAAAAATCAATTTTAATCCATTTTAAAACTTTAGTTAAAAAATTAAAGGATATCTGTTTATGCCCTATACAAAAAGTGATTATTTTAAACCGCCGCCAGACGCAAATATTGCGCCCCACATTTCCGATCTGAGTAAATCTTCTTCAGCGATCGGTGTCAAGCTCAAATATACAGAAATATCGACTGGGCGTAGCGTTAGCGATCTCCTTGCTCCGATCTCTCCTCGTAAAGCCCATGTTTTGAGCTTGCCTGATATAGCATTTACCTCGGAAATTTTGGTCGGCGAAGAAGTCAGTATTAAAGCTCAGGCTCCCTATCCTGTGAATACCCTTGTAAAAGTTCTACA
>JAYUSC010000090.1:0-2239 GCA_043755885.1 Pseudanabaena sp.
GGTAGATTTAGTAAGCTGTCTAGATATATATCCATGTCTGATAATTATTTGTGATTGTATCTTATTATACACTTATCCCCGTGATCTCAGAAGAACCCATAATTTTTGTAAAGACTGTGTGATCGTACTAATTAATTCAAGGCGATCGCTTGGCGATAATTTATAAGACTGTTCTTTGAGTTGTTGTAACAGCATGAGAGTAACCCCAATTATTATGAATATTTTAGTACAAGTACTTGGGTGTGATCACTCTAAGCCAATGAAGCCAACAGCAGAGTTAAAATATGTCAAACCCTGTGCCGTCAAAGTTGGCGCTTGAAAATATTCAGCCGTAGCAAACTCATGTTCCACGCGCACCGTCGTATCAAAAGCCACGATCGCCACTTCTACCCGTTTACTCGCCAAATTATCCTGCAACAACTCATCTCGAAAAGTTTGCAACCCTGCATTCAAAGCCGCAATCTTTTCCCCACCCATCGATCCAGAAGTGTCTAAAAGCAACACACAAGGGCAACGTGGCTCTGGATTTTTCGCAAATTCGATCGCATCAAGAGTCATGGCACTGAAATAAATCTAAAGTACCCACAATTAAAGCATATCTAGTTGCTGATTATCGGATGAATTAAGAGTGCGATCGCCTTGGCTTCATAGGTCATTTGCTTGATGAACTTTTGATAATTATCATCACTAACCAAACTGCGATCAACAGTATAAATCGTACAGTTGGTTTCGTTGTAATCTTCATCCCTAGCGATCGCTGCCCATGTGCAACCAAACCCCTGCTTTTCTTGAGTAACAATTAGTTTATACTTGCCATTTTGTAATTCCGTCACCCTCACTCCCTCACAACCTTATCTTTCAAAGATTTTAGCGTACTTTCATATTATTCCTTATAGCCTTTTGCCATAGACCTGTCTGACGAACTTGATACGAACTGGATATTAAGCGCCCATAATTTGAAAACCGCTATAATATCGCCTACGCTTGGGAAAACTGCTGCAAACATGGAACTATTTGATTTAACGAATATTAATTGCGATCGCTATGTCAGCGTTATCGTTGATTGCATTGGCATAGACGATCTGCTGACCTATCGTATTCCTGAAGATGTCAATATCCAAGTTGGCGATATTCTTAGTGTTCCATTAGGTAATCGTCATGTGGGGGCGATCGCATTACAAATTTCTGACACTGCTGCGATCGCAAATTTAGATACAGAAATTAAATCAGTTAGCGCTGTGATTAGTTCAGGTATTTTCCCAAAGACATATTGGGAAATGCTAATTCGCACAGCAGACTATTATCGGACACCCGTGATGCAGACGGTAAAAACTGCACTTCCTCCTAAATTATTAGATCAATCTCATTATCGAATCAAAGTAAAGCATGAGAATCTGGTTCCGCCTTCGGCGGAACCAGATTCTCATGCTTTGCCAAAAGCAGCACAAATGGTTTGGGATTTTTTGCAAGAACATAAGACTAATCCTAAGGGAATTAGTCGTCGTTATATTCAGCAAAAGCTTGGTCGATACACTAGTTCAGGCTTAAAGGAACTTCAAAAATTAGAATGGATTGATACGGTTTTAGAACTGCCAAATCGACCACAACCAAAATATGAAGATGTGGTAATTTCACTTAAAGCTGCTGATGGTGAGCTAACAGAAAGACAAGCTGAAATCCTCACAATTTTGCAGCATCAGAATGGGGAATGCTTAAAAACAGAGTTATATAAACTCGCTAAGACAACATCGACAACTGTGCAAAGTTTGGCGAATAAAGGATATTTAGCAATCTCCAAACGAGAAGTACTACGTTTAGGTGGCAAAAGCCATACAGTCACACGCGATCGCAACAAAGATCTCACACCTGCTCAAGATGCGGCATTGCAACAAATTCTAACTGCGATCGCAGATCAAACCGCACCGCACTTTCTACTTCATGGAGTCACAGGCTCAGGCAAAACCGAAGTATATCTCCAAGCGATCGCACCAGTCCTTGCCGCAGGAAAATCGGCACTAGTTCTCGTTCCTGAAATTGGCTTGACTCCACAGCTTACCGATCGCTTTCGAGCGAGATTTGGTGATACGAAGGTGAATGTTTATCATAGTCAACTGTCGGAGGGCGAGCGCTTTGATACATGGCGCTTGATGCTCACAGGTGAAGCTCAAATTTTGATTGGTACGCGATCGGCAGTGTTTGCGACGCTTTCTAATTTGGGCTTAATCGTGATGGATGAAGA
>JAYUSC010000091.1:0-5152 GCA_043755885.1 Pseudanabaena sp.
CGAATGAATATGCTCACGAATATGCCAAAACCGAATAATGCGATCGCAGAATTTGCGATCGTCATACTTCCCCAAGGCGCAGTAAACACGACGCTATCCCATGCCCATGTGCTATGGCTGTACACATAACGAATTGGCTCGATCGCCCAAGATAGCGGATTGAGGCTGGCAATCCATTGCAACCAAGTCGGCATAAAGGCAAGTGGTGCAAGAGCCGTACTCGAAAACATCAAGGGTAAATTCACCAAGAAAATAAAGGCTAGCATCTCCTGATGCCCTGGCATGGCGAAAGCAAGCCCCAAACTCAACATCGTAAAGTCCACGATTAGCAGCATCAAAATCAGCCCCATCACGGCTAAGCCACTCAGACTCGGCAAACCAGCCCCCATCATTCCACTGACTGAGACGATCGCTAAAGTTTGGACGATACTCAGCGCCATGATAAAAATTGCCGAAGCAGCAATGATCGAAAATCGCGACACCAAGGGCGCGACCAAGATGCGATTGAGGAAACCAAATTCGCGATCGAATAGCATCGGCAATCCCGAATTAAGGGCGCTGCTAAAGGCTGTAAAAACAATGATCCCCGCCGCTAAAAACTGCACATAGGTCTGATCGTCACCAACTAAACCTTTGGGCAAACCGCTAAATAATGCGCCAAATAGCAATAGCCACATCAGGGGCTGTAACACCCCTGCGATCAAAGTTGTCGGGCGGCGACGCAGTTGGATAAATAGCCGCGTGGTTAGAGCTGTCACCTCTTGCCGAAAATCTGCTGACAAAAAATTGGGCTTGGGGCTTTCGTGAGTAGCAAATTGCTGAATTTGTGGTTCTTGGATTGGTAAAGGCGGAGGGGAGGTTTGAGTCATAGGTTTATTTGGACAAATTAGCCACAATATCAATCATAACGTTTTGTCACAGAGAGAAAAAATGAATCGAGGCAATTCGCGATTTACAAATTAGAGACGGCTATTTCTGCTTTGGTTTGGGAAATCTTCGTAATAGGCTACCGATCGCGACAAGCAGTACACCAGATATGACATAAATAGGTGCAATGGAAGCAAAGGCAATTGTGGTTCCTGCAACAGACAAAACCACAATTGGCAACAGAATAGCCCCAGCACCAGATGTAATACAAATTCCACTGATAATCTTTCGCGCTATACCAATGGGGAACTTCGGCTTGAGCAATATCCAGCCTAAAGTACCAGCAGATAATCCCAGCAACCCATACAGCATAATCATATAGATATTCCCACTCATCAACATGACTAACTGAGTAAAGGCATTCAGCGGTATACCTGCTAAGATCAGCATCCATGAGACGATAGCGCGAGTCCCGTCGAGCAAGCTAGTTGCACGATAACTCAAAACTGCGATCGCAATCATTGCTAATCCACCAACTCCAAACATCAGGGCAGCAAAGGAATTATTAGGAGTGCTGGTATATAGCCATACCGCAAAGATCAATGAGGCTGTGCCAAGGACAATGCAAAGTAATCCAAAAATTCGTCGTAAAATATCGTCTCCCTGTTCTGCCATTGCCGCAAAAGCTTGATTCCATCCCATACGCAATTTGGGAATCCGAACACCTCGAGAGTTACCGATTCTAATGATGCGGGTTCTAATAGCTGCGCTCATAGTTGCTGACCTTAAAATCATTAATGTCTTGATTTATTCGCACCCCCAGCAATTTATTTACGCAAGCCCGTAGGGGCTTAGCATTTGCGCCATAATTTTACAACTCATCACAGAACTCTTGATCCGCAAATGCTAAGCCCTCTTTGCTTTTACAGACAATTTGTCCCTACGTTGCGAAGTTTTGGGCAGAGCATTCCCAAAAAAAAATTATCTAAAAATTTATAAATTTCTGTGGGAATGCTCTGCCCCTACAGTTCTATTTTATGGGTGCGAATAATTAATGATACTAACTTAAAATCGCTGGTAATCTCACTGTAGCTACAGATTAAAAAATTAGCAATCCAAAAAAAAAGAGACTCGCGAAGCGAGTCTCTTTTTTGTCTTAAATTTGTTTTAGCTCATTGGCAAGCTTGCTAACCATGTCCTTAGCACCACCAAATAACATCATCGTTTTTTGTTGATAGAACAAGTCATTTTCGACACCCGCAAAACCAGCACTCATGCCTCGCTTAATCACAATCGCATTTTTAGCTTTATCCACATCCAGAATTGGCATTCCATAAATCGGACTAGCTTGATTGGTTCGCGCCGCAGGATTGACCACATCATTTGCGCCGATAATCAATACCACATCGGTATTTTCAAACTGCGTATTGATGTCATCCATGTCATAAAGCTGCGAGTAAGGCACATTCGCCTCCGCCAGCAACACATTCATATGACCGGGCATCCGTCCCGCCACAGGATGGATTGCAAACTTAACTTCTACGCCTTTGCGTTCGAGCATGTCTGACAACTCGCGGACGGCGTGCTGTGCTTGAGCAACCGCCATGCCATAGCCAGGGACGATCACCACTGATCGCGCATAGCCCAGCATCATCGCGCATTCTTCAGGATCAATAGTTTTTACAGTTCTGTTGCTATTGTCGCCTGCATCGCCCTCTGTGACTAAGGTTGTGCCGAAGCCACTAAACAAGACATTGGGAAGAGTGCGATTCATTGCCTTACACATGATCTGCGTCAGGATCAAACCTGAAGCACCGACTAATGCACCTGAAATAATCAGGACATTATTCATCACCACAAAACCTGCGGCACTGGCGGCTACCCCTGAGAGCGAGTTCAGCAGCGAGATCACCACAGGCATATCACCGCCGCCAATGGGGATCACAAATAGTACGCCGACTAGCAGCGAAATGACATTGATAGCAATGAAAGCGCCCACATCAGCAGGATTAGCAATCAGTAAGGCTGAACCAACGCCAAAGGTGACTAACAGCAAAATATTGATGGTTTGCTGATAGCCAAAGCGGATCGGTGCGCCTTTCATAATCCCTTGCAATTTCGCAAAGGCGATCATGCTACCTGTAAAAGTGATATTGCCGATCAGAACGCTAATGATAATTGAGAGATTATCGACTAAAGGCAAAGTCAATCCATGACTGACCACGCGCCAATATTCACCCACAGCTACTAAAGAAGAAGCCAAACCGCCCAAACCATTAAGCAACCCGACCATCTGCGGCATATCGGTCATCGCAACTTTGTAAGCGATCGCCGAACCGATCGCCGAACCAATTGCGATCGCAACCAAAATCAAGCTATAGCTCAATACTTGCTTGTCGAGTAACGTAGCTACGACCGCCAATAACATTGCGATCGCGCCCAGTAAATTCCCCTTACGCGCCGTCGCAGGTGATCCCATCTGTTTGAGACCGATCATAAATAAGGAAGCCGCCACCAAATAGGTAAGCTGAATCCCTGTCGGTACAAAACCTAAAATATTTTCTAGCATGGTGCTTTACGCCTCTTTCTTTTTGAACATTTGCAACATGCGATCGGTAACAAGGAACCCGCCCACAACGTTAATTGTGGCGCAGACAACTGATACTAGTCCCAGAATTACGGAGAGATTCGGATTGACATCACTACCCGCCACAATCAAAGCTCCAATTACGGATATTCCTGAAATAGCATTGGAGCCTGACATCAAAGGCGTATGTAATGTGGGTGGAACCTTGTTAATTACTTCAAATCCTGCAAAGGAAGCAAGTACAAACACAAATAGAGCGCTAATTAATGATTCGTTCATAGTTATTTAATATTTGAAATTGTCGGCGCTTCGGTAATTTCTTATTTGAAATTCACCCCACCCTAACCCTCCCCTTGCAAAGGGGAGGGAACAAGATTTTTAGTTTTCCCCCTTTGCAAGGGGGAATTAAAGGGGGTAAGTCCGACTTATGTCTAAAGGTGAATTATACGGTGACTGCTAATTGAGAGAGAGCATCTTTAACGCGCTGATTGCGAATTTCGCCAGCGTGAGTAATACAGGTGCTGCTAATAATGTCATCGTCAAAATCAAGATGCAGTTCGCCTTTCTTGATCAAATGATTGAGAAGGTTGAGTAGATTTTTGGCGTATTTTTGTGAAGCATGGATCGGCATCGAAGCAGGAAGGTTAATTGGCGAAATAATCGTCGCACCGTGACAAATTACATCTTTGCCCGCAACCGTGCCTTCACAATTTCCCCCTTGCTCTCCAGCCAAATCGACAATTATGGAGCCACGCTTCATCTGAGCAATCATCGCGTCAGATACCATCACAGGAGCTTTACGACCAGGCACTTGCGCTGTCGTAATCACAATATCCGCATCTTTAATATGCTTAGCGAGAATGACTTGAGCATGTTGTTTAGCAGCTTCGGAAATTTCTTTGGCATATCCACCAGCGGCGGTCGTATCCTCATCCAAGGTGACATCGATAAACTTTGCGCCAAGGCTCTGCACTTCCTCCCGCACCGCAGGACGAATATCATAAGCCTCCACCTGTGCGCCCAATCGACGCGCCGTGGCGATCGCCTGCAGCCCAGCCACACCCGCTCCCAAAACCACCACTTTCGCAGGAGGGATCGTACCTGCGGCGGTGGTTAGCATCGGTAGATACTTTGGCAAAGCTGCCGCCGCGATCAGCACAGCTTTATAACCTGCGATCGAGGCTTGCGAAGAGAGCGCATCCATACTTTGCGCCCGACTGCTACGGGGGATCATCTCCATGCTCATCGCAGTTACACCCTGATGCGCGAGGCGGCGAATTAGTTCTGGACGACCTAAAGGATTGAGAAAACCAATCGTGATTTGCCCAGATTTGAACATGCTCACTTCTTCTTCACGCGGCGCACCCACCTTTAGCAAAATATCTGATTCATTAATCAGAATACTCTTGTCAGCAATAATCTTCGCTCCGACTTCTTCATAAGTCGCATCCGCAAAAAAAGACGCTTCGCCAGCATGACTTTCGATTAAGACTTCCAACCCATTTTTGACCAAGCGGCTCACCACTTCAGGAATTAGAGCGACTCTATGTTCTCCAAATTCTATTTCTTTGATAACGCCTATCTTCATTCATGCACCTTAATTCAATGATCTTCACTTACCGAAATTTGCGATCGCATCGCCAGATTTAAAAGCCAGAACCAAGACCTGCACCGCCCGCTGCGCGGGCGGTGCAGGTC
>JAYUSC010000092.1:0-2235 GCA_043755885.1 Pseudanabaena sp.
CCGAACCAATTTTGGGTTTTATATGCACAGGTTATTTAATTCTCATTCCTAAAGACCAAAGGCTACAACCTAGAGCATAACTTTGGTCATGAGCAAAAACATTTGTCTTCAATTCTTCTATCTCTCAATTTGTTAGCTTTTCTATTCCACACGGTTTTACATTTACTTGATTCTAGTTACCAAAAGCTCCGCCGTAAGCGGATGACTCGCAAAGGCTTCTTCCAAGACATTCTTGCTCTTACCAAGTACATTCTTTTTGACGGATGGCAGCATTTAATTGATTTTATACTCGGAGATATCCCTGTACTCGCTAATTCGTCCTGATTTTTGTCTTGCCCTCTTTTGTATCTCTTGCTACTTTTTGAATTTGGAACTGCTGCTGATCAAGGGACAAGCTACGATGCTGCTGCGGATGCTCAATCGCAAGTTTGGACAGATTAGCCCAAGTTTGCGGGGCAAGGGAAACAAACTATCGGCAAAACAGCTAGAAAATTTAGCCGAAGCATTATTTGATCTAGAGACGATCGCAGACCTAAGTGATTGGCTAAAAACCAAAGGCAAAGGTAACTAGAGGACTTTTGAGGAGTATGGTTACCTGACTACAGCCCAAGAAACTCTCGCAAGAACTATCCATATTACAAAAGCGATTGGCGGAGCATAGCTCCGCCAATCGCTTTTTTGGGTTTGGGTTTAAAAGAAGTTTGCTGTAATCTGCATGACAGCAGTACAGCTAGCATTAGGCTCCAGTACCGTCAGATACTCTTTGGTATTTAAAGAATTACGAGTCGCACTCCAAGGCTCCAGACAATAGAAGTCTTTGCCCTTAACTGTCCAAAACACAAGATAAGTACAAAAATCATCGTAATCGATCGCAATCTTAAGTTTGCGATCGTTGTCAGTTACTGAGGTTGAACGGCTAGAAAGCTTGCCAAACACCGAGTCAATCTCATCTTGCTCGAAGTCAAATTTACCGTCAAAAGCAAAATTTTCTTTAGTGCGATTATCTTGATAGCTGCCCGAAGGAATATCGACCGCGATCGTACTTTTGTCACCGCAGAGAAAGTAAGGATGAAATCCTGAAGAGAAAGGCATCGGTGTTGAGGAAAGATTTTTGTATTCCTGACGAACTTCTAAAGTATTGCCGCGCAATACATAGGTAAAAGCTAAATGGAAGTCAAAGGGATAAACAAGTTTGGTTTCTGCGTTACTACTCAACTCAACCGTAACGCTTGCACCGCCACTCTCACTTTGGGCTGTGGCTGTCCAAGGTAACTCGCGGGCAAAGCCATGCTGTTTAATTTTGTAATCGGTTCCATCCACGTTGTAAGTATCATTGGGCAAATTGCCACAGAGTGGAAACAGAATCGGATTGCCGCCTCTAACACTCAAATCTGGATGGGTAAAGCGTTCAGCATCAAGATAGAAAACCTCTTGACCATTAATCCGCCAACTAGTAACGATGCCACCACGTTCGGGGACAACTTCGATCTGAGAACCTGTACTGTCATCAGACAGAGTATAGGTATTGTATTGCTTTTGAGCGGAGGAGACTTTATACACAGATTTTGCCCTGTAACTTTCCAAAAATAATTATATCGCTTAGAACCCCCAAAAAAGGATGGCGGCACTTTGCGCCGCCATCCTTTTTTGGGTCACTCCTTGCCGATCGCAGCGCAGCCAACAGGATAAGCCGTGTGATATGTGCGATCGCGTTTTCCAAACCATTGGTAGCGATTGTCACGAATCTGAATATAGGTTGAGTCTCCAAGCGCTTTAACGGGTGCGATCGCCCGATAAGCAGCAATTAGAGCCTTACCCATTGGCAATAATCTCGTGATTTCTTCAGCCGCATCGCTACCTTGCCATCTTTGAGCAGGATCTTTGCGATCGATTAAAACCATCCCCATTTCACAATCTTCAGGTGTGACCTTAAATTGCTGCAATGTCTGATCATCTTGCATCGGGATATAGCAAAACTGACGACCGCGATCAAACCTCTCTAAGATGCTGACAAAATTAGTACAGAGATTACAATTACCGTCATAGATTACAGCGTAGGACATAGTGGAATTGACTAATTATTTAGCTACTAAGCGAAAGCCCCGCGCTCTATTCGTTTACAAGAATGAGCGACGGAATGTAAGCGTGTTAATTAAAGGGGTTCGACACCCCTTTAATTAACAATTATCTTGAACGAAGCTAGCATTTTTGAGTATAATTATGTACATCAACATG
>JAYUSC010000093.1:0-12642 GCA_043755885.1 Pseudanabaena sp.
CACACCTAATCAAATACTTACCATGTCTCTAAGTACTCGAAATGAAAACACGCCACATCATGTTGTTATTATTGGCGGTGGCTTTGGGGGACTATATGCCGCCCAAAAGCTAGGCAAATCAAAGGTTCCCGTTAAAGTCACCCTCATCGACAAACGCAACTTTCACCTGTTCCAGCCCCTACTTTACCAAGTCGCCACAGGCAGCCTCTCCCCCGCTGATATCGCCTCACCATTGCGGGCTGTCCTCGCCGAAAACAAAAATACCAGCGTCGTCATGGGCGAAGTGATCGATATCGACGCTCAAGCGCAAGCCGTTAAATTAAAAAACAACTTAGAAATCTCCTATGACTCGCTGATCGTAGCGACAGGAGTTAGCCACCATTACTTTGGTAACGACCAATGGTCAGAGCAAGCCCCAGGGTTAAAAACAATTGAAGATGCGATTAATATGCGTCGCCGTATCCTGAGCGCTTTTGAGGCAGCCGAGAAGACTCATGATCCCCAATTTAAAGAGGCTCTGATGAACTTCGTGGTCATCGGTGGCGGACCAACAGGCGTAGAGCTAGCAGGAACATTAGCCGAGCTTGCCCACCGCACCCTTAGCGATGAATTTACGAATATTGACACCAAGAAAGCGCGAATCATCTTGATAGAAGGAACCGATCGTGTACTGCCCCCATACCATGCTGATCTCTCTGAGGCGGCGAAGCAATCCCTGATTAAACTGGGCGTAGAAGTCAAAACTAGCGCCATGGTGACCAACATCGAAGAGCATGTCGTCACGCTCAAATGTGGCGATCACGTCGAGCAAATTCAGGCGCAAACCATTCTCTGGGCGGCGGGTGTGAAGGCTTCACCGATGGGTAAAGTATTAGGCGATCGCGTGAATGCTGAACTAGATCGAGTTGGGCGCGTCATCGTCCAGCCCGATATGTCGATCGCAAATCAGCCCAATATCTATGTAATTGGTGACTTGGCAAATTATCCGCACCAAGGCGATCGCCCTCTTCCAGGGGTTGCGCCCGTTGCCATGCAGCAGGGTGAATATGTCGCGCATCACATCGAAGCGAAGGTATTGCAAAAGGAACCAGCAAAATTCAAGTATTTAGATTTTGGGAGCCTAGCCGTAATTGGTCGACATGAAGCAGTTGTGGACTTCAAGTTCTTGCGTCTAAAAGGTTGGCTGGCCTGGTTTATCTGGACATTTGTGCATGTTTACTACCTAATTGAATTTGATAATAAACTAATCGTAATGATCCAATGGGGATGGAACTATTTCACCCATCGTCGCGGCGCGAGAATTATTACAGGTAGATATTTGCAGGTATTAGAAGAAATGGAAGGAATTCGCGTTGGTGGGCTTTCCCTCGACATAAGGGAACCAGCCGAGGTTGTTTAAAAAAAAGAGTCGCTTTGCGACTCCTTTTTTTATCACAAACCCGCGATCGCAGATTGGACAGAATAGCCCAAATGCTTCCAAGCAGCCGCTGTTGCCACCCGACCGCGAGGCGTGCGATTGATATAGCCAATCTGTAACAAATATGGTTCGTAGACTTCCTCAATCGTGTGAGCATCCTCACCCGTCGCCGCTGCCAAGGTATCTAAACCTGCGGGACCACCATTAAAGTTTTCGATTAAAACCGTTAATAATTTGCGATCGATCCAGTCCAATCCTTTCGGATCGACATTAAATAATTCCAATGCCGATTCTGCGATCGCACCTGTAATTTGTTCGCCTTTTGCCTTCACCTCGGCATAGTCCCGCACTCGCTTTAGTAACCGATTGGCAATCCGAGGCGTACCCCTAGATCTGGTTGCGATCGCAATTGCGCCATCATCATCAATCGGAGTCTCCAGAATCTTGGCACTGCGGGACACGATTTGGGTTAGCTCATCCTGTTCATAAAAGCGAAAATGCTGCACAAAACCAAAGCGATCGCGCAATGGTGAAGATAATGCGCCGATGCGAGTAGTCGCGCCAATCAGCGTAAATTTATTTAACTGCACACTGCGAATTCTGGCTCCTTGTCCCTTCCCAATTGTAATATCAAGGCGATAATCTTCCATCGCAGGATAGAGAATCTCTTCGGTTACGCTCGGTAAGCGATGGATTTCATCGATGAAGAGAATATCACCCTGTTGTAGAGAAACCAGTAATCCTGCGACATCGCGAGGACGCTCAAGAGCAGGAGCCGAAGTGATTTTGCATTGCACGCCCATTTCTTGGGCAATGATCAGAGCTAGAGAAGTTTTCCCTAACCCTGGGGGGCCATATAACAACAAATGATCGAGGGCTGACGATCGCGATTTTGCGGCTGCGATCGCAATATTTAGGAGCGCTTTTAAATCTTTTTGTCCAATATAATCTTCGAGATTTTTGGGGCGAATATTAATGTCAACCGAAACCTGAGCGGGCGCATCTTTGGCAAGTTGATCTGCTAACTTTTCCTCTGGCGTTGCTTCCGCTTGCAGCAAATCTAACGCCTGTTGCATTTCTGGCGATGTCACTTCTTGCTTAGGAGCTTTTTTAGGCGATCGTTTTTTGCTGGCAGCTTGTTCGGTAACTGGTGCAGAGTTTTGAGCAGATTGATCATTAACGCGATCACCTTCTGGATTCGGATTTTGATTTGGTTTAGAGGAGATGATTGCCATATGCTTTCGGTTGCTCAAATTTGTAAATATCTTCGATCAGTTGCACCCAACCATCAACTAGAGATTCAAGTATCTTTTCGCCCTTTTCTCTAGTTGCAGCCTTAGCATCACCCAACACACCGCTACGAGTCAAGTCGCGCATCACCCATGCAAAGGGATTTGCTGATTCCATACTCAGTAAGCTATTTTCTGGCAATCCATAGGGATATTCGGTAACGGCTTTATCCATCTGTACCTGTTCAGGCAAAAGCGCCAACATCAGGCTGGTTTCCGCGTCGCCACCATGAATTCCAAATTCCAATTCTTTTTCCGTCAAAAGTTCTTTGGCAACATTAGGAACGCGCCAAGTAAAGAGAGGAAAAATCGCAAAATCAGGATATTTTTCATGAAGATCACGAGCAACTATTTCCAAGATCTGCGGCTGTCCACCGTGGGAATTCATCAAAGCTAACTTCCGAAATCCTGCTCGATAAACGCTCTCAGCAATATCTGTCAACACCGCTAACATCGTCTGCGATCGCATCGTAATCGTGCCTGCAAAAGTACTATGCTCATTAGATTTGCCATAATACAAAGGCGGCAAAGCATAGGCAGGAATTGCTGGATCTAATTTATCTAAGGCTCTTGCCAAAATGCCAATACTAATCGCCGCATCAACAATCAATGGTAAATGTGCGCCATGCTGCTCGATCGCCCCCATCGGTTGAATAATCACCACGTTTTGCTTGTTTGGCATTGTTGCGATCGCGGGCGAAGTAAGGTAAGCAAAAGTGCGATTAGGAGGAAAGTAATTCATGGGAAAAAATATTTATCTTGCAATATATGTTACTTCATCGTAGGCGATCGCCCAAACCCTTTGTTTTGTTGATGATTTTCATGCGATCGCTGTTAGTTCTCAAGTTTAGAAAGAAGATCTTGAAATATCTGGCATTGTTTCTGAAGCCATGCAATTGAAAAACCTTGTTTCTTTAATATGCTCAAGTAAGCTATCGTATATGGCTTCTTTCCTTCAAAAACACCGATTAATTCTTCATAGTGTTCGATAATTTCTTGATAAGCTTGCTTTTTTAAATAGGTTGGATCAGAAAGTTTTATGTGGGCATTCTGAAATTCTATGATCATCGCGTTAGAATTTCTCCGTATATTTTTTCTTCCATCAACTAGTTGCTCGCGTTCGTTAAGCTTGAAAATCTGGATACACATTGCACCCCGAAGACTTTCATTTACAGCACACATAATCCCAGTGCTGGGATCAACAGATAGATGATGCTCTGGATTATCCTCTTCTAATTCGCTGATTGGATTAATCAGTAGGGGGCTTTCGTTTGATTCTTCCCTAGGAATTTGAGCGTGTCGTCCAACAACTGGGAAGACTGTGCTTTTAGGCTGATTACATATTGCACAAGAAGGAAGTAGATTTCGCCAATCGTAGGCTAGCCAGTAATAGCCAAGGTGTGGTTTTCCTGTATCAATTCCGTTCTCATCCTTGAGATTAATCACTCTACCATTCTCATCTTTAATTCCTGCCTTGGGGCGAAAGTGTTCGACTTGAATATATTGAGTGTCAACAATTGGGGTTTCACAATAGGCACAGCGACCATAAAATGGAGCATTTTTACTCGCAAAATAGCTCTCTTTAATATTTTTTTGCTTGTACAAAGACTCATTAATTTTTAGCTTTTCACCTCTAGCAAAAGATTCTATGGCATTTTTTGTTTCTTCTTGGCATTTACGAATCCACTTTTTCCAGATTTTACTATCTGGCTCCTGAACAAAGATCTTCCTCACCTCTAAGCCCCCTGATTAGAAAGCTGTTGTAGGTGTTTGTTGATCTCTAGCTCTAGCAATTCGGGTGTAATATCACTTGCTGTTTTCTCAATAGCGGATTCCACTTCTCTCCTGATTAATCTTTCTGTAGCATTTTCTCCATCTTGAAGGCTTTCTTGCAACTTTTCTCGTAATTTATGTAATTCGTCTTCGTCTTTTTCTGTTAGCTCAGTATGACCAAGTAGTTCAGAGTAGCGATCAATATCAGTCAAACTGCCTTGATTACGGCTAGTAAATAAACCAAAAGCCTCCGAAGTCAGTACCTGATCAGCACGTTTACCATATAGTTCTTCTTTGTTTATCAGCTTAGCTTGAACATTATTTTCAGGGCTACGATCTAGCTTCACTAGAAGACCGCTCTCTATATCAGCAACTCCCGAAGCTACTAATGGTGTATGTGTGGAAGCAATTATTTGAGTATTGGGAAACATCTCATGCAAACGCTGTACAAAGTAACGCTGCCAGAGAGGATGTAAATGTTGCTCGACTTCATCTATAAGCAGAATGCCGCCAATATTACCGTTTTCTGTAAGTCGATTGGCATGAACAGCCCACCCAATAACATCTAGTAGCCATTGGCTAGTGCTTCGATAGCCATCACTGAGCGCGGCAAGGGGCTGTCTACCCCAAGGACCCTCGACTTCGATACCGCGATCGCTGTAATGAAACTGATAATCTGCATGGTCATCAAGCATCAATACTTTGAGTAATTGCTGTTCGATTTGCTTGCGGACTTCATCACCACGCCGACGTAGAACTACTTCTGGATCTTGAAAAGAGACTTGAGATGTAAATAGGGATTGCACAGCATCAAGGGTACGGTAGCCTTCATGATTTGTGTATGCTTGAGTAGTACGATTTGCTCCGTAACCGCATACAAAAATATCTGACCAGAGAAAATCAATTTCTGGCTCAATTTTTTGAGTAACAATTTCACTATCTTCTGATTGCCTAATGATTTTCGTCGTAATCGTATAAGTATGTGTCTGTTCCTCTTGATCAAGATGCTTTAAAGAATCATTACTAGGATTGAGTTTTAGAGCAATTTCAATTATCTCATCTAACTTAGTTGACTTTTCTGCCCACTTAATTAATTCTTCAACTTGCTCAGCCAGACCTTGATAAGGAGATATTGCAGCAGGATCTATATTCAAAGAATCTCTAAGTATTGAAAGCTTAGAATTTGTAGGGAAAGCATTAAGCAAAGCCCTGTATAAACGTTGTGATTTTAGTAATGGAGTTTTTGCTTTTGAGATATCACGTAATACTATCTTGATAGAACCTTCATCAGCCCCCTGCCGAATGAAACCTCCAGACAAAGACTGAATGATCGCGGATGCATCACTTGGGTTACTGATTCCTAATGCTACACTTCTTAGTAATGTTGTTTTTCCTGCTGCATTATCCCCTAAGACCATGAGCCACTTTGATACACTATCACCCTCAAAGAGACTGATATTTAAGTATTCAAAGCAACGGATATTAATTAACTCTATTTCTGAAATCAATAAGTTTCGCCAAACTTGACCCATTAATGTTTTATTCTGCGAAATCCCATTTTTTATCTTGCTTAACTTTGACTTCAGATTTTTAAGAGCGCGTTGAAAAGCATCTATTTGTATGATAGTTGGATGAGGATAGTACCAACATTTTTCTTCACTATATTCTAAAACTGACATATTAGAAATGAGTATTTGTCCAATATCATCTTTTGAAAATTGTTTGAATACATAAATATAGGCAAGTGTAGAGTAATGTTGTTCAGGAATCACACGCTCGAAAGTAAACTGAAGTTGCTTAATGACATAGTTAACATCCTCAATTTGAATGCTTTCATGTCCTCGACCAATAGCTGTTACACAAGCTTCACGAACCATTTGTATTAATTGGCGAATGTGACCTCCACTAGCGCGAATTAGTTCAATTAAAACATCTTCAAATGCAAAGACTTTTTTTATATCAATACGCTTTGCAATTAAACTTACAAGAGCATTAATACCCTGTAAATTGTGGTTAAGTGGGCTTTGTCCAGTCTTAAACTCATAAATGTTTACTATCGGTAAGATTGATGGTTTATTAAAGCTACTAGCGATACCTTGTGGTGAATACACAGCCGAAATTGTTACAGTGTAAATAACATTTGCTCGCAGGTCTTGCAGTTGAGAAGCATGGTCAAAAAATAAACTGCTTGCCACATTGGGAGAGCAGCGATCAAGGTTGTCAAAAATCAACAAAATTCCTTTATATTCGGGTTGCTGGCGTCTTATTTTTTGTGTAGCATCATCAAGTAGAAGATTAATTATAAATTTTAATCTTGAGGAGTCTTTTTTTAGGACATTGCGAATATATTTTTTGCCTTGTGGACTACCTTTAATTTGCGAAGTTAGCTTGGCAAGCAGTTTAGATAAAAAAGGAATTGGGAATGGACTTTCGCCACCCAATGTTACCTCTCCTTCTAACGAAATTGAACTTTCGACAGTCTGTTCCGTTTCCTTCGTAATATCCGCAAACCAGTCTTCAAAATCTTTGAGAATACCGCGATCTAGTTGAATTCCTAATTTGCGTAACTCATACTCCACATGCTGAGCAACCAACAGATATAAATCCGTATACTCCACATCGTTAATATCCGTCACTTCATCTGTTTCTAGATAAATAACGTGATATTGCGATCGCCAATTTCTCTCTAATAGTCGTAATTCGGTACTTTTGCCACACCCACGATGACCTGTAAATAAAATCGTGCTAAATTCCTGCTCCTCTTGCAAATCTAGCATCGTGCTGATATTGATCATCGCTTCACTTTTACGCGCTTCACCTAACTGGGCGTAATAGCGGTCGAGATCATCCCCTTCCAAAGGCTTTACGTCACATACGCGATAGGCAGTACGCAAATCAGTTGCAGGTTGTGATGGTAAAAATGACATAGCTTTACTAGCTTTTATTTCTGAAATATTAAAATGGAACTGTAATTAGCGCGTGTATTGACCGTAGCCTAATTTTGTTAGATTTTTCCAATACTTTTAGTTTAGCGGTGAATAGCAAGATCGGCATTAGCATGATCGCCTTTTATATCCTTATATTCCAAGACAAGAATAAAGCTATATTTTAGCTACTTTCAGATAAACTAATAACTGAATGTCACTAAAAGTTTTATGACGACTGTTTCTGAGAATACAAAAATCACCCAAAATGGTGCACAAGCCGCCAAAGCTGAACCGATTATCGATGGTAGCGAAAATCTTGGTGTAATCGTCAGACGCAAAACCCGACCTGTGCAAGTGGGCAATATCACCATTGGCGGCGGCGCACCTGTCGTGGTGCAGTCGATGATTAATGAAGACACCCTTGATATTGCTGGCTCCGTTGCAGGAATTCGTCGCTTGCATGAAATTGGCTGCGAAATCATGCGCGTTACCGTTCCTAGCATGGCTCATGCCGCCGCCCTCTCAGAAATTCGTCAAAAGCTTAAACGTACCTATATGGACGTGCCTCTGGTTGCCGATGTCCACCATAACGGCATGAAAATTGCCCTTGAAGTCGCCAAGCATATTCATAAAGTCCGCATCAATCCAGGGCTATATGTATTCGAGAAACCTAAGGCAAATCGTACCGAATACACTCAATCAGAATTTGACGAAATCGGCGAAAAAGTGCGTGACACCCTCAAGCCGCTAGTTTTGTCTCTCAAGGAACAGGGCAAAGCGATGCGGATCGGCGTAAATCATGGCTCCCTCGCAGAGCGGATGCTGTTTACCTATGGCGATACGCCTCAGGGCATGGTCGAATCTGCGGTCGAATTTATTCGTATTTGTGAAGATCTTGACTTTAGAAATATCGTTATTTCGATGAAGGCTTCCCGTGTGCCAGTGATGATCGCCGCCTATCAACTGATGGCTAAGCGGATGGATCAACTCGGTATGGACTATCCCTTGCATTTGGGCGTAACCGAAGCAGGCGACGGCGAATATGGTCGGATCAAGTCCACCGCAGGCATTGCCACATTACTCGCCCAAGGTATCGGTGACACTATCCGCGTCTCCCTCACCGAAGCTCCCGAAAAAGAAATTCCAGTTTGTTACAGCATTTTGCAGTCCCTCGGACTCCGCAAAACCATGGTGGAATATGTTGCTTGTCCATCTTGTGGACGGACGCTATTTAACCTCGAAGATGTCTTGCATAAAGTCCGCGAAGCTACTAGCCACTTAGTGGGTTTAGACATTGCGGTCATGGGCTGCATCGTCAATGGACCTGGGGAAATGGCGGATGCTGACTATGGCTATGTCGGCAAAACCCCTGGTACGATCTCGCTCTATCGTGGCAAGGAAGAAATCAAGCGTGTGCCTGAAGCCGAAGGCGTAGAGCAGCTAATTGCGCTAATCAAATCCGACGATCGCTGGGTTGATCCTTAAATTTGGGTAGTGCTAAACTGGCAAGGATAGGCGGCGCTTTGCGCCACCTATCCTTGCCGTATAAATTCTTAAGAGAGAAATGAATTTTTGCTAGAATTAGATTGGGAGATATCGGCGTGGTCTTATGAGATTTATTAGCCCAAAAACTGATTTTGCGTTCAAAAAAATCTTTGGCTCTGAACAAAGTCATGATGTTTTGATCAGTTTTTTGAATGCGATGCTTTACGATGGTCAGAGCAGAATCTCGCAATTAGAAATTCTCAATCCTTATTTAGCTCCACGTATTCGAGGCGTTAAGGATACCTATCTTGATGTCAAAGCTAAGCTGGATAATGGCACAAGCGTAATTATCGAGATGCAGGTATTGAATATCGAAGGATTTGAGAAGCGGATTCTTTACAATGCTGCCAAAGCCTATTCGATTCAACTCGGTATCGGGCAATCCTATTCGGTACTAAATCCTGTGATTGCGCTGACAATTACTGATTTTGTGATGTTTCCCGAAATAAATCAATTAACTTCTCGGTTTATTTTAAAAGAGAAAGACTTTTTGATTAACTATCCCATCTACGATCTGGAACTAGTATTTGTCGAGTTACCAAAGTTTGATAAAGCACTTATGGCGCTAGAAACCTTGGCGGACAAGTGGTTATATTTTCTCAAACATGCGATCAATATAGATGTTGTACCAGAGAGTATGAATCTTGTGCCAGAAATTAAGCAAGCCTTTGAGTTTGCGAGAGAAGGAAATCTTTCGGCTGAAGAATTAGATGAGTTAGAACATCAGGAGTTCTTTATCCAAGATCACCATAATGCGATCGTTAAGGCTTTGAAACAAGGAGAAAAAATAGGAGAGAAAAAAGGCGTGGCACAAGGAAAAAGGGAGGCAAAGCTAGAAATGGTGGAACAATTGCTGGATATACTTGACGATGCGGCTATTTGTAATATATCTGGGCTGAGTTTGCCAGAAATTGCAGAATTTAGAAGTATGCGATCGCAAGATCAATAAGTCCGTAAATAGCCTCACTGTAGGGGCAGAGCATTCCCGCAGAAATTTGGGCGTTTAACCAAAATCATCAAATGGGAATGCTCTGCCCATATCTCTCAACTTACGAACAATCCCACCACCATTAGTCCCTGCCGTATTACCCGACATGCTTTCGTAGCAATATCAAACGCCATTGAAGGTGATCATTTAGCCATTTCATCCGCCAAGAGAGCGACAAGATTTCGTTTAAACTGCTCAAATCCATACTTCGCGATCGCATTTTGTCTAAGCATCTCTGGTTCATACAAGATGGATAAAGAATGCTTCTTGCTCAGAATTTGAACAATAGTCTCTGCGATTTCGTCGATGCTGTCAGGATTAACTAAAACGCCTAATTCGCCATTGCACAAAGCATCGATCGCACCGTCTTGATTGCCGCCAATTGTCGGTTTGCCACAGGCTAAGGCTTCCAAATAGACAATTCCAAATCCCTCTCCCTTGCTAGGCATCGCAAACAGATCGCAGAGATTGTAATAATCGGCTAATTCGTGATCTCGAACAAATCCAGCCAAGATAACGCAATCTCTTACACCTAGATCATCAACCATCGCTTCGATGCGATCGCGATCGTTTCCCTTGCCAACTAATAGATAACGAATATTGGGAATTTGGCGGCGAATAGCTGGTAGAGCCTGAAGGATTTGGTCGTAGCCTTTGTAGCGATCGCCACTAGCCAACCGCGTTACAGTTAAAATGATTTGCTGTTCAGGAGCTAGTTTGTAGCGATCTAATAAGTATTGAGGTTTAGGTTTGACCGTAAATTGATTAGCATCAAAAGTTACGGGTAAAAGTGGAATTCGATCAGGTGAAATATTTTGTTCGCGGACAACGCGATCGCGAGTATAGTTACTGACTGACACAATCTTTTGCGCTGAATTCAGCCCATCTATTTTAGACAAATCTTCAATATTCCATGCATCAATACCATGGACAATTACCCAATATGGGATTTTTAACAGGTTGAATATCTTGGCTGCGAGGGGTGAAAAGTTTATATGACCACAAATAATTAAATCAGGGCGTTCTGCGATCGCAGCCCATAAGACTTGAGCGGCAAAAATTGGCGTATGCAAAAAAGTTGATTTCCATCTCCCCGCAAAGCTAATTTTGGTCTGTTTGTCAAACTTAATATTTTCAGTTGTATGAGTATCATTCTTGAGAAACACGTTGCGATCGCTGTCTGGTAGAACTTGCTCTAGAGCCTGAATCAAAAAAGCAGCATAAACCTGTATACCGCCTTTAAATTGCAAGATATCAGGTAGCCAAACATGGATTTTAGGGATTTTAGGCATCTTACATTTAATAAAGAACAAGTTTTTTGTGGCGCGGCTTTGCATCACACAACTGGTTCTTTATCTTACTCAAGTTTTTCTTTAATTACCATGGCTAGTTTTTGGCGATAGCGTTCCCATGTCCACTGTTCTGCTTTTTTACGAGCTTCGCTCCCCATTTTAGCCAGTTCCTGTGGATGACTGTAGCACCATGCAATTTTTTCTTTGAGAGCTTCAACATCTCGAATCGGAATGATAAAGCCCTCAATTCCATCAACGATAATATCGGGACCGCCTGTATTTGGAGTTGTGATAATTGGCAACCCACAAGCCATAGCCTCAAGCAGGACTAGTCCAAAACCTTCAACTAATGATGGGAATACAAACACATCGGCACTGCTGTAATATGCGTTTAGACTGCTATGGGGTACTGAACCAGTCAACTTCACGCGATCGCAATATTTGACCAGCCAATCGGTAGGCAGTTGATTGACTCCAACTAGCAGCAACTCAGACTCAGGCAAACTCAGCTCTTGCCATGCTTGTAGTAAATAATGCACGCCCTTCCGAGTTCCTACTTGTCCAGCAAACATGACTCGAAATAACTGATCCTGTTTGGGATATGGCTGAAAATATTCGATTGGTGCGCCATAGGGAATGACTGTTATTTTGGAACTAGGAACACCAATATCTAATAATGATCGCTCTGTAAACGAAGAAGCCACAAAAATATGATCGGCAAGTTCTACTTCACGGTTCTTACGCTCAATTTTCCACTCAGGTTCTTGCACAGAGATCATCGTAGCCGCCAACTCAGGAAACAGTTCGGCTTCTTCGTTTTGGATACGGCGACTAGTGAGATGAAAAGCGATCGGGAGGTCATAAAAGCAATAAATATTTCGCGTTTTTGCTACGAGAAATGTTTCAGCAGCCACGTCTTCATAGGCATAAATAGCATTTATATTCTGCAAGTGATGATTGGCAACATTGCGATCGCAGGAGGCGACCACCCAGTCAATCAAAACTTGATCATCGATACCTAATCTTTTACCCAGTCTTGTTTTAACCAAAAAAGTACGCAGGATTTCCCGCCAAGGATCACCATACATTTTGCTATTTTTGGGAACAATCCATGATCTTCGCCCCAGTTCTTTTTCCAGCTTGGCGATCAGCTTCGGCGCTATGGTTTTGATTGCTTTCCCCCACCAAGATTTGGCTAAGCTCTCAGGCTGATAGGCAAATGTGGTAACAACAGAGTCAAGCAATGCTGCTTCTGCGATCGCCAGAGCAGCATTGCGTGCAAAAGGATTGCTGATGGGATGGATGAAAGTGACCTTGGACATTACTTTGTTATTAAAGAATTGATATTATTCGGTGCTAATGGGCACTGCAATTTAATAATTTAATAAGGGACCAGTTTTTTGTGGCACGG
>JAYUSC010000094.1:0-5142 GCA_043755885.1 Pseudanabaena sp.
GTCGAGGGGCGCTCGATGTCGTTACAAAGCTCAGCGTGCTTCCGATGCAATAGCAGGATTAGCTGAGAAGCCCACCCTATACTCGTCCGCGAGTTAGGGCTGGGAGTCGTCACAACTTAGGAGCCAGTTTTTTGTGACGCGTCCAAGCCGCCCCACAAAAAACTAAATCGCAGCACCATTACTTAGAACTTACAAGGACCTTTCTTCCCATTAGGACAGATTGTTTCCTCATCCGTTTTTGGCAGCTTACTTTTATCAAAAGCAACATCATTGAGGTTAATGCCATTTAGCTTTGCTCCACTCAAATTAGCCCCATTTATCTGACCACCAGAGAGATTAGCTCCACTCAGGTCTGTATTTGTCATATCAGTATAGTTGAGCTTAGCGTTTGATAGATTGGCGCGTTTTAGACTCGTAAAGCTCAAGTTTAAACCTGATAGATCTTGGTCAGCCAAATTTCTTCCCTCGCGAGGTTCATTGACAATTTGCCAAGCTAGCAAAGTCGTCGCACTAAATTTTGTGGCTTTCTCAGTTCCTTGAGTACCTATTTTAGAATCTTTGAGATTAGCTCCTTCCATCTTCGCGCCAACAAAATTAGAACGAGCCAGATCTGCACCTGCTAAATCGACAAGATTCATTTGAGCATTGTTGAACTCAGCCCAAATAACACTAGATTGAATTAATCTCGCTCTATTTAAATTGGCTTTAGTGAAGTTCACGCCATCAAGATTTGCACCCTGAAAATTAACTCCAACAAGGCTAGCCTCTTGCATCTTTGCCTCTGTGAGAATAGCTTTACTGAAGTCTACTCCATCCAGCTTGGCTCCTCTGAAATCTGCCTTCGTAAAATCTTTTCCACTGGCATCTTTAAACAGTCCCCACCGCAGACCCAAATCAAAAATCGGTCTATTGAGAAAGGTATAAAGCAGAAAAACTCCACCGATCGCCCCTAATCCGATCGCAGGGATTTTGAGATAGTTTTGCCATAGCGATTCCAAACTGATACTAGGTATCGTTAATTTTGGCTTGTTAGGAGTATTGATTGCAGATGGTGCTGACGACTGTTCATAGCCACCATACTCATCATAGTTATCTTCGGTAAATCGATTGAAATCGATTTGATCGGGAGATGCACTCATGCGTGCTTGTGTCGAATCACCAAAGCTTGCCATTGGCTTACGGCGATCACGGGGGATTTCTCTAGTCTCACTAACACCTGACATATCGGAGCGAGAACCAGCTATTGGATTAGTTCTAATCCGAGAAGGTAGCTGCGTACTTTGAGGACTGATAGTAGTGATACTGTCAGATAAATCGCCGCTATCTAGCAAGCCAGACCAGTCTGTATTGTCCGCATGTACTTCTAATCCAAGATCGTTAAAATCAGGTAACCCAGTTTCTTTGCGCCTAGAAATATTAGGAAGAGAATTGCGATCTTTTCTTTCTCCACCTTGTGAGCTTCTTACCGCAGATTTTCCTGTACTAGGAGGGGTTGCACGGCTTGTATCCGAATAGGAAGAAGCTCGACCCACAGAGAGTACAGTATCGGCATCTAATAAATCTGACCAGCCCTCATCAATTGAACCGATAGGTTTGCTGCGACTTCTATGTTGGTCTGGTTGAGAATGAAATCGATCAAAATCATCTTCCTCACTTCTTTTGCCCATTCTATTTTGGGGCAGCGGCTGAGAACCAGTATTTATGGCAGGATATGCTGGCGCTGGAGTTGTACTACCCTGAGTGGGAGTGCGCTTTGGCGGTAATGGCGGTAGAAATGGTGGTGGTGGCGGTAAATTAGTGATAGATGGAGCAGTCGGTTCTTGTTTGGTGAGGGGAGGAAGACTCGGAGGCATTGGCGCAATTACCGATGGTGTCAGCCCAGTAGATATTGGTGCGGAGACAAGTCCAGCAGCGAATCCGCTGTCACCAATGGGGTCGATACTCTCTAGATCAAAATCATCCAAAAAGTCGCGATCGCTTGCTCCTAGATCAAACTTTGTAGATACTGCTAAATTGGAGTTTGGAGTCAGCGTAGGAGTTGACATAGCGGGCTGCTCTTTTGCTGGTAGAAACCCATCTGATTCTGACACAAGACCATTAAGCAAATCATGAGCTAAAGCTTCTTCCTCAAAATTCACTTCTTCATAGTTTTCGTTAAGTAAATCATTTATCAAAGCATCTTCAAATGAATCGCTTTGTGAATCTATATTGTCCGCGAAACTATCGATAGGATTGATTGAATATTGCTGCTGGGTAAATCCCGATGCAAGTGAATCTTCTGAGAATGTATCTACCAAGAATGTATCAGAAGTAGAACGACTTGGCGTGAGTGTTGTGGGAATACTGTCAAAATTGCGATCGGAATTGGCAGACTCTAGCAAATTATCTTCATCGAAAGAGGCTAGATCAAAATCTTCATCAAGTATACTTTCTATATCATCAGCTTCATTATAACTAGCAAAATTATCAGCTAAATTTGAACTTGCATCAATATCATCATGGGATGGATCGATAAATTCATTGAAATCACCATATATTTCTGGAATCTGTAAATTAACAGCTTCAGATTCACTGAGACTGTCTGTCAGATTATTAACGTGAGCTGCGATCGCCCAATCGTTGGCATCAAGGTTATCACCAAAATCAGCTTCTTCGGGGAAAGGCTGCTCTGTTATGTCACTGTCAACTAAACCTAGCAAATTATCATTAACAAATTCTGAAGATTCTTCTGCGGGTGGTAAATAGTCCTCTATCTCAACTAACGCTTCATCCCAAACTACATCGTTACCATTACTAATTTCAGCTTCTAGACTTGCGCTCCAATCAGTCTCTTCATTAGGATCAGTGACAATCACATTGTCTTCTTCTAGCGATGTGTCCCAACTCATCACAGCCCCAATGCCATCGGCAATGATGGCATTAGTTTCAATCCCCATACTCCAATTTTCATCAAGCCTAATTCCAGCTTCTAGTTCATTATCTATCTGATCAAAAGACTGTTCAAAAATTGGCTCAGGTTGCAGGTTGAATTCTGGCTCTAATTCTGGTTCTAATTCTGGTCTAATGGACTCCAAACTAGAATCTGCATTAACTAACTCAAGGTTAACATAGTCTTCCATTATAGAAGCATCTAGAGGATCTAAATTAGGGAGATCAAAGTCGATATGTTCTTCTATTTCAGGTTGATCTGTGGTTGCCAAGCTCTCCAAGTCATTTGCACCAAAAGGATCATCCACACTTATGAATGATCCTAGATCAGTAGCTAAGCTGGGGTTAGTATCCCAAATAGCAGCATCATCGATCGCATTTTCGGTAATCTCTCCCCAATCATTAGTGAATGTATTCTCAACTGACTCATCAAGCACGGATTCAGACTCAAGATTTGACGAAGTATTCGCCCAAAAATCATCTTCAGCCACACTTGATTCAAAGACCTCTAGAGACTGTGCTGCGCCAAAGTCATCATCTAGCTTATTATCAAATTCTGCTTCGAGATTGCCAACTTCAAACTCATCAAAAGATAGATCTTGATCTTGTTCATTTTGCAGGTTATCTTGAAGTTCGCTTTGGAAGTTATTGCTGATTTCAAAGTCTTCAACTATCTGATCAGCTTGAATTTCATTAGATAGATCCAAATCACTGATTAATAAATCTACTGGAGCATTATCCTCAGAAAACAAGCCAGAATCTAAATCTATATTTCTTGAAGCATCTTCAGTAGTTCCAAAAACCTCTGAAACTGAAGATAGTATTTCAGGCGATTTATCGGCAATGTCTAGAACGGGCTCGCTAGATAACTGGTTAAAATCATTTTCAAAGATTCCTGAAATGCTATCCCAATCATCATTTTCACCACTAGCAATTAAATCAAAACTTGAGTCATCGTTATCGTCTAGCAATTCTGCTAGTCCTTGGATCTTACCTTCAGTATTATCAATCTCATTTTTTAACCCATCAATATTGAGTGAGTCTAAATAGCCCAAGCCTAAAGAATCTAGATCAGGAAAGTCAGAACCCTCCGAAAAGTCTAACTCATCTAAGCCAAAATCTTCATCTAGACCATCCATCATGCTATCTCTTAGTGGCTGAAGAGTTGTCTGAGATTGACCTATGTAAAGATTGGATTGTTCTTTAATCTCCGCATTTTCTTTTCTTATATTGAGGTCAGTCACGATTAACCAGTCAATATTGTTAACCTCATTGTTATCAGTAGCTTTACTACCGTAACTACCCGATGTATTTGCTGTGTTTCTTGAGGAAGGTGGTCTCTCAATTTCCTCGTCTAAACCTATCGATCGCAAAAACTCTAAATCTTCAAGATCATGATCAGCATCGTGGTTACTAGATATTTGCGAAGATGATTTTGCTGGTGGTTGATTTGAGCTTGATTTGATTTCTGGAGATCCGCCAATTCGCGTACTAATATCCGACATAATCATCCAATCAACATCAGCAGCATCAGACTGAAATGATTGCTGACTATCTGGGTTGTTTGCGCCTTGGTCTTTTTGTGGGATGTTTTTATTGGAAGCCATGAATCAATCCTCAGCATTATGTTCGGGCTTGCACCGTTAGGCGCTTTCTACAATTGCGATCGCAACTTGGTTGGATATATCTGTATTGTTACAAACCATAGATGAGCAACAGCATAAATACAATTTCAACAAACAACGATTTTTATCAGCAAATCTTAAACCTATAGCAGTAAGCGTTTTATTCTAGACTCTTGCAAGCTTTAATTATTTCTTAGCTAACAAAGTTTAAGGTAATCTTAACAAATAAAGCAAATAAAAGTAGAGTTAAAAAACCTAAAATCTGTACCGACTGCTACGTGGGCGGTACAGATTTTAGGTTTTTTAAATACGCAGAAATGCACCAATTTTTGCAGCAGCTTCTTGCAAAACCTCGGGTGGATGCACTAGTGCAAATCTTACATAGCCTTCGCCATGTTTACCAAATCCTGACCCAGGCGCAAGAGCAATACCAGTCGATTTAATCAAGTCTAGGCAAAATTCAACCGAATTATGGGCATAGCGATCAGGTAACTTTGCCCAGAGATACATTGTGGCGCTAGGATTGGCGATTTCCCAGCCGATCGCTTGCAGTGATTTGATCATTGCATCTCGCCGCTCTTGAAATGTG
>JAYUSC010000095.1:0-5115 GCA_043755885.1 Pseudanabaena sp.
GCGCCCCGCAGGGGCGCAACCTTACGGGTTTGGGTTTGCCGAATCAGTGATAGTGTGATGAATTATTCGCGCTTCAGACGATCCTCATGTAGGGGCAAAGCATTCCCGCAGCAATCTATAAGTTTTCAGATAATTTTAATTGGGGGAATGCTTTGCCCTAACCTCGCAGCGCAGGGACAAGTTATCGATGAAAGCACAAAGGGTTGAGCATTTGCGTTTCGAGATGGTGGTGGGGAGTATAAAAATATTGGCGCAAATGCTCAACCCCTACAAGTTTGTGTTTATAGGGATTTGATGATGCGAATAAATCATGACACTAATGCTTGGCTGGTAATGTCGTAGCAGCTTCTAACTCATTGAGTTTTATATTTTGGCTACGAATGCGGCGCGATAACAAACGAATAATATTCACAGCAATATCGGGAGTCTCATCGATCGCTTCATATAATTGTTGCTGCGTTAGCACTAGACAATCACAACCAGAAATCGCCGTCACCGAAGCCGATCGCGGTTCCGCATCAAACAGTGACATTTCACCAAAGCAACTACCTTTATCTAAAGTGGCTAGTTCCTGCTCCCCCAAATGCACCCGCACCTGACCTACAACCACAATATATAGCGATCGCCCTTCTTGACCTTTTGCGAAGATCATTTTGCCAGACGGGTAGGAAACCTCGTTCATGATCGAAGCAAGGCGAACCAAAAAGTCATCACGTAATTCCTTGAATATCGGAACTCCGCGCACCAATAATAATCGGTCAATACTGGTTAACATCGCCTAAGACTCCCCATCCCTATTTGGTTTGCCGCCCATTCTGGCTCTTATTTCCGTATCTAAATCTACATCCTTGCTATCATGCAAATTATTACTTAGATTTAGGCTGTTTTTCCCATTATTTTGAAAGTAATAGGAAATAGCCCTTGCTTGGGCAAGTACCAAAGAATCACGATCCTTGAGCAAATGTGGCAAAACCTTAATTAGCGATCGCGGCGAAGCGACTTGCAAATAAGAGATCACCGCCTCTCGGACAAAACCTGTGGGATGTTCAAGACATTTCAACATCGCATCCGCAGGCAATCGCCAATGCTCAGTACGTGCGACATGAAAGCAGCAAGCTAATGTCCAATCTGATAAACAATAGCGCAAATCTACAAGTTGCTGTAAGCGGTTAGTTGGTGACAGCGGCTCATAGGTATGCGTGTTGGCGAGGATACTTAATTTGTCGGCGATTGAGCGATTGTCAACTACTGACAAAATAATTTGCTTCACACTCAAGTCAACGGTATTGTCTAAAATTTCCATGCCACGAGCCAGACTGCTCTTGGAGTCAGACATAATATTAAAAGCCGCCGCCTGAATCGCTGATGCTGAATAAAGTAATTTCATCATCAGAAAAATTCGTTCTAAGCTATTGACCGCTTCATTTTCTAACGACTCTATTAATAGACTAGCTTCGGTACTTGTGACTTGATCAATAGACAAATCAACCACCCCCGCCCAAGCCTCCGTCATCACTCCTAACTCTTGGATCACCATTTTCTCAACACCACTGCGTCCCATCAGTTCAAGGATCCCTTCAATACCTTGCTCTTGAGGAATCCGAATCAGGGTACGCAAAATTTGTCGTCGATGCTTGCCCCAAGATTTAGATAAATTAGCGGTAAGGACGGCAATTGAAGCCTGAGAGGCAATTTCTCCTAAAATGTCCCAAGCTAGTATCCGCACATTGTCAGGGCTGCGATCGCTAAAGGATAGCTCCAGCAAAGACGGGATTGCGTCATCGCCAAGGGCTACCAGCGCATCATGGGCAGCTTTGCGAGTGGCTTTGTAATGTAAGCCCCGAATAATCGATGGGAAATATTCACTAGCACGAGTCGCTGCGATCGCTCTTAGCAACGCACAGCGCACTTCAATCGATGGGTCTTCCAATAATTGCGGCACATAAAAGCGTAAAGACTGCATAAAGGCAGCTTCTGCAAGCGCCCGACAGCCAAGCACCCGCTCAGGTTGTGATGAACTGGTGATCATATGCCGCAAAGTATTAGTTGCCTCGGCAACCTGTGCCGAAGCGCCTAGCCGCATCATCAAAGCCACGGCAGTACCACGAATAATCGGATTTTGTTCTGGTCCTAGATATTTCCGTAAGCCGTCAATATCGCGATTTTTTTCATCAGCTATTAACACGTAGCGTAAACATAAAGCCTGTACTTGCGGTGAGGCATGAGGAGATTGCATTACTTCGCGAATGTAAGCCAAATATTTAGATTCAGGATTTTCGAGCATGGCTTCAATGCTTTGCGCTTGCAAGTCTGGGGTCATCTGCGACAACATCGGCGCAAGTGTCTCCCCCACAGCTTGTGGCACAATTTGCGTTAATAGATCAATACAGACCGATCGCTCAATCTGGGTTTCGGCTCTGGTCATCGACTCCGACACCGCCCGACGCACTTCGCGAGTATCGACAGTTAACAGGCTCAGTTGCCCACGCTCCACACTTTGGATCAAAAGCTCTAAATAACCCCGCCGCAATAACCAAATCACCACTACCCAGATAATTGCTATAAAAACAATCACGCCTGCAAACCAATGCGCCGAGACATCAGAACCAATATTATTAAGCCTGAAAATTTCACTGACGACCCAAATTAAGACTCCTGCACCACCTGTTGCCAAGGGATCGGCAATGCCTCTAACAAAGGATTGGATTTGGCTACGAACCAAATCTGGCACAGCCTGAAAGAGTGTCGGCGCAGTAGCCGCGACAATCGTGAACCGAAATAGTTCATCAAAGAATTTGAGAACCACAAAGCCTGTTAACAGACCAAATGGAGCAAAACCTGCGATCGTGCCTGTGACGATGATGCCGATCGGGGGCATTAGTACGGCAAAAAATACGCCAATTCGTTCAATAATCCGACTAGAGCCAAAAAGCTGGAGGGCAAGCTTAAAGACTCCCATAATCCCGCCAAAAATTCCCAGAAAGCTACCGATCGCCTCTTCAGTTTTAAGATGAATTTCCAGCTGGGACTGATACTGAAACTCAATCATGAAAAATAAAACTTGGGCGGCGATAAAGAACCCAAACAAAAGCCAGACATATTTGCGGATGTTGCCCTTGAGAGTACGACTAGAAATTTCGCTATCTTCTTCGCTGTTATAAACCGAGTTCGGAAAAGCTTGTTTATAGCGGGTACTTAAATAAAAGAGGACGCAAGAACCGATCGCTAACATCAAACAAGTGGCAAGGGTCATATTTGCTGCCCCACCCCAACTCACCAAAAATGGATAAGAAAAACCACCTACGATTTCGGCAACAATAATGCCTGTACTGATCAACGGAAAAGCTCGCTTAATTTCCCGAATATTAAATAACTGGTTTGCGGCAATATCATTATTAATATTGCTAAGTACATAAATGCCCTCAACCCATAGCCTGATCCCAAATACGGACACCATATACATGAATGTACCCTTTTGCATCAGCCCCATCCATGCAAAGGGCAGGGGCAGGGCAAGCAAGCAGGAAATGCCCAGCATCACCCAACGCAAAGGAAATAGCTTTTGCAACCATGAGTAAAAAACCCCAAAGGCAGTTACGACAAAAGCCGTAGCAATATATACCCAAGTCAGTTTCTCGGCTGTATAGGCTTCGAGAAATAGGGTAGAACTAGAATACTCAAGCCATACTGCTCCAATCGATGTTGCACCGTAAAATAAAAACATCAAAAATGTGCGTTCAGCTTCGTCTGGACGCAGGTTGACGATTTTTAGAAATCGGCGCATCGAAGAATTAGAGTTAGGAATGACGGGTGCTGTCATCTGGGCTTATTTATGGGTGATAGCAATCGGTTGACGATATGGTACTACAAGAACGCAAATCTGCAATGACAGCTATTTCGACAATTACTTCAATTTCGCAAGGACATCTCAATATTTGGGAAATTTGTCAGCGTAAATATCAATATAGTTTTTTAGAGGAGTTGAGTCTACCCGAAGCTGATTTGCAGCGCAAAAAAAATTTGCTGTTGGGGTCAAATTTTCACATGCTCATGCAGCAAAAAGAGCTAGGGCTGGATGTATCGTCATTAGCAAATAGTGATCCGAAGTTACAGTCATGGCTAGCAGCCTTTGAGCATCAGCCACCAGACATGATCGAGGGCGATCGCAATTGTGAACATCGACGCACATTAGAAATGACGATCGCAATTTCGCTGCATGATAGTCAGAATCGCGATCGCAATCAAGCGTATTTTGTCTTAACTGCAATTTACGACTTTTTGATTTTGGGCGATCTCAAGGCGCAAATCCTCGATTGGAAAACCCATCAAATTGCGATCGCATCTGACAAATTAAAAACCAATTGGCAAACCCGCCTTTATCTATATCTATTAGCAAAAACCACCAGTTACGCGCCTGAGCAATTATCGATGACCTATTGGTTTGCCAATACCGCCGAATCAGTGATCATTCCTTACTCTCAGGCGGAGTATCTAAGTACTGAAACTGAGTTAAACAAGATTTTGGCAGAAATTAACCAAGCGATTAATTACCCCAAATTACCGCTTCATAGTTCTGCTTGTAATAATTGTGAGTTTCGCGATCGCTGCGATCGGGGCGATCTATTAACTAGTTTTATCCCTAGCAATATCGCCGATATTCCCGAAGTTGCAATTATATAATTCACCTTACGCGGAGCGAAGATCTGCCCTCATCCCCCAGCCCCTTCTCCCAGAGCGGGAGAAGGGCAGCAAGATAACGTATTGGGGTTTTCTTGTTCCGCTCTCCCTTTTTGGGCTACGGTGTACACACAAGTCATCAAACCCATTTAAGCCAACAGTTATCTGCCCCCTAGCCCCCAATTCTGGGGGAACAAGAAAATAAAATTTTTCAAAGTCCCCCAGAATTGGGGGATTTAGGGGGCTTAGATACATTGAACGAAGACAGAGAGACTTGTGTGTACACGGCAGCCCTTTTTGGGAGAGGGGCTAGGGGTGAGGGTCTTATAAACTTCTGCGTAAGGCAAGTTACTTAATAAACGTTTGATTTTGAGAAAGTATTAAAGTATTGTTGGTGATGAATAAAGAACCGATTTTAGTGGCGCGGCTTTGCCGCGC
>JAYUSC010000096.1:0-5106 GCA_043755885.1 Pseudanabaena sp.
TAGCACAATGGCAGCCCAGAAAAAGGTATTGAAGATAACGACTTCCGACATATAACTTGATTGATTTTTGCTAATCGATCATAAAACGTAAAAGGAAAAGCAGCAAATAAATCAAGAACTAAAGTTCTTGATTTATTTGCTAAAGTCAGCTAAAGCGGGCTAACGCTAATTCCATATTTCTAGCCACCTATTGGGCATTGGGTATGCTAGGTTTTATATAGATCTGACTTGGAACGCCGTTATGACAATTTCTGGTAATCGCAAGCTAATTTCAATAATTGATTCTCCCTTAGAGGACTTTGAGCCGATGCCCGAAGGTGATAAACAACGGCGTAACTTGAGCTATACCACGGAAGCGTTGAGACTGTGGTTTGAGAAACAGCAGAATGTATATGTTTCAGGTAATCTATTTATCCGTTATGAACAAGAGCTAACTGAAAAAAGAATCGCCCCAGATACTTTCGTTGTATTTGGCATGAGCAATGAAGACCGAGTTAGTTACAAAATTGGGGAAGATGGAGGGAAAGCTCCCAGTTTTGTGTTGGAGATTACTTCTAAGGGAACAGTGACAAAAGACCGTAAGCAAAATCCATTAATCTATCGAGATTTGGGTGTAAAAGAATATTTTCAATATGATCCATCAGGTGAGTATTTAAAGCCAACAGCGCTACAGTGTGTTCGTTTGGAGAATGGTGAGTATGTTGCGATCGCTCCTTCGGTTTTGCCTGATGGTACTTTGTCATTACATAGTGAAGTTTTAGGTTTAGATTTGCATTTATATCCAAATCTTGGTTTTCGTTTCTTTGACCCAATTTCTAATCAGATTTTGCGCTCCTATGCGGAGGCGGAATTTGAGAGAGTTTTTGAACAACGGGCTAGATTTCAGGCGGAGTTGGAGCGCTCTTTTGAGCATCAGGCTAGGCTTGAGGCGGAGGCGGCTCAACAACAAGCTGAGGCGGGTAAACAACAAGCTGAGGCGGCTCAACAACAAGCTGAGGCGATCGCGACTCAAGCAACTTTAGCTCAACAGCAGACTGAGCAAAAAGCCCAACGTCTTGCCGAAATGCTCAAAGCGATGGGGATTGATACTGATGAAATTTAATTTACAGCAATTTGCTTTGAAACCCGCCACAAATAATAATATAAAACCCATTGCGGGGCTGCGCCCTGCGACCCTTCTTGTGGCGGGTTTGATCGAGCTTATAGGGTAGAGCATTTGCGATTTAAGGTTTGGGTGAGGAGTATAGGAATTGTGGCGCAAATGCTCTACCCCTTCGTCATTAAAATTATGTCTCGAAAACCACGCGAATTTCAATCAGGTTTCTCATATCACATTACGATGCGATGTAATAACCGCGAGTTTCGGCTGAATCGGTTGGAATGTCGGAAGGTGCTGCTCTATGCGATTCAGCGCTTAAAAGAAAAGTATAAGCTCAAGATTTATGCGATTTGCATCATGAGCAATCACATCCATTATTTGATCGAGCCTGAAATTGCGGAAGAGTTACCGAAAATAATGCATTGGCTGAATTGGTATACGGCGATGTGTTTTAATCAAATGCTCAATCGCACGGGGCATTTTTGGGAGAAGAGATATCACAGTACGGGGTTTGCGAATACGGATCTGCAAAGGGCTTTGAATACGTTGCGATATATCCATGCGAACCCCAAGGCGGCGGGTTTTCAGAATGGATTTTTTTATGATTTTAGCAATTATGGATCGTATGAAAGGCTGACAAATGATGGCTTGACGGAGTGGCATCCTGCTTTTTTGAGTTTGGGTAAGTCTTTGCAGGAATGTGCAGAGCGTTATAAAAAGTTTTGTCAGCAGTATCGAACGAAACCAAAATCTCAAATCAAGCGATCGTGGGGCAGTAAATTATTGGCTGGTTTGGGGATTGCGCGGGGTAGTCCGAAGAAGCGATCTAGAGGTCAGTTGGGGCTACCTTGGGACAGTTGGGAAGCAGAAAATGCCGTAATTTTGGCGGTGGCGATCAAATTTGTGGGCGCTAATGCTCTGAACCCGAAAATTGCCTTGATGATGTTGGGATGAGAGACAAGGAAATAGGAAAATATTTGTTTGGAGGTTGTAGGGGTAGAGCATTTGCGCCACTATCTCGCAACTCTCTACGACAATCTGCATTCGCAAATGCTCTACCCTCTTCGCTGTTAACAACAATTTATCCCTGCGGTTTGGGGATTGTCGGTGAATATCCGAGGTTTAGGGCAGTTTGAGGATTGTCGGTGAATATCCGAGGTTTAGGGCAGAGCATTACCGTATTAAGCCGATCTGAGAATTTATAGATGGTGACGGTAATGCTCTGCCCCTACGCTTGATTATTAAATTATCAGAAAAACTTTTTCCTTTTTCCTTTCTACTTTTTCCTTGAACTATTGAACTAACTGGTGACAGGTAACAAAAGCGCTGTAAGGCTGATTATGTCGTAGAAATGGGATTGTAACAAAAGCTTAATATTGGACTGTAATGCTTATCTGCTACAGTTCACAAGTCTCGATGCGAGAGAAGAGACGTACTTGTGTAAAAAGCGATACTAAGCGTACTTAAAAATATTGGGCAATTGATTGGGAGGCTTGCTGGGAGAGCGTTTTGGGCATTTTTAGTGTCATTCATAAATTCAGTATACGTCCTCCAGTCATTATTTTGTGGATGATACCAACCAACTTTTGCCGCAAACTTTTTCCAAACCTCAGAATCGTATTTACCTATTTCGCCGCCGCACTCTAGCCAGATTTTTTTCTGAATACTAAACCCAAACTTGCTATTACTGTAATGGACCCACAACTGATCAATTGTCCGCAAATCTTCACAAGGGAAAATCTTGATTGAATCTTCATCTAACCAGCCTTGACTTTCGCGATTAGCGACTTTCAGCATATGCTTAGTCGTCAGCTCATCCGCCGATCGCCATTCCTGTGCCTTCAGTAATTTCTCCAACTCGCGATAGTCGATCCCCTTCGCACTCACCAATTCGATTTTTTGCGGTTGTTGCGCCACAGCCCTTACCACCTGAGCATCCCTTGCCGCTTTTTCTCGTTTCGCCTGTTCGGCTTTGACCTGAGCATCTCTGACCGCTTGCTCCTGACGATCTTTATCAGCCTTGGCTTGAGCATCCCTGACCACTTGCTCTTGACGATCTTTTTCGAGATTGACCCGTTTTAGCTCAGTTGCAAGACGCTGTTTATCAGCTTCCAACTGTTGCAACTGATCTCTTGCATTGTCGCGTTCAGTTTGTTGCCGTTGCTGACGCTCTGCATCGGTGCGTTGTTGTTCTTTGGCAAGGCGTTGCTTGTCGGTTTCTAGTTGCTGCAATTGCTTTTTAATTGCTTGCGATTCTTGTTCGGCTTGCTCGCGGCGCTGACGTTCGAGTTTAGCTTGCTTTTCGGCGGCAGCGATTTTGGTCGCTTGTTCCGCAATTTGCTTATCTGCTTGCTGATTTGACGGCGCAGCCTTTGCCCCAAATAAGCCCTGTAAACCTTGATGAATAATACTCGGCTTCAACGGTTGCCCCAAACGCTGCATAAATTCTGTCACTGTCTGCACACGATCCTCTGGATACCTTTCCATAGCGGCAACGATCGCACTATTTACTCGCACTGTAATATCAGAATTATGTTCTATCGGCGGCAGAAGATTGTCATCCTTTTTACTGGCTCTCTCATGCGCTGACATGGGATGAGTAGCAGTCAGTAAAAAGTAGAGTGTTGCTGCTAAAGAATAGACATCGGTATAGGTATGTTTGGAATCGTCCGTATAAATTTCCATCGGTGAATAGCCTCCAGAACCGATAGATTTCATAGAAAGAGTTGCACCAGTACGAACTTCTTTAGCACTACCAAAGTCAACTAACACCGCCTCACGACTTTTTGCGCGTAAGACAATATTTGCGGGTTTGACATCACGATGAATTAGCGGCGGCTCGAAATTGTGAATATGTTCGAGAGCGCTTGCTACTTGAGCGATATAGCGCAAAGCATCATCTAGCGAGAGTGGCTGCGATCGATTTTTGACCAATACTTCCAGATTTTCGCCTTCGATATGCTCCATCACCATATGCACTAAGTCTTCTGCCCAAAAGGTGTCGGGACGCACCTTGACAATATGTGGATGTTCACAACTAGCTAAACGAATCGCCTCATTAGTAAAAGCAGTTTGGCGATCGCGAAAAGTTTTGTCATCTTCCCCATCTTCTTTTTTGAGATGTTTTAAAACCACTCTCTCAGCATTACTCGCATGGCGCAAAGCGACATAGGTTTGCCCAAAGCCACCATGTCCTAACACTTGCTCAATGGTGTATTTGCCATCTTTGAGTTTTTCGCCAACTTGCCACGCCATATGGTTATTTGCTGCTAATTAATATTTCGGGAGAGTCGCTTATAATTATGGCAGATTAATTCAAAGGTGCAGTCATGGTCGTTGCTCCAGTTGTCGATCTCATTAAGCCCATATCCTCTGAAATCGCCCCAGATATTGCCAATCAAAACAACCTCGTAACTTTGGATGAATATCGCAAGATCTCTGAAACAGCCGAAGAGCGTCTCGAATACCGCAATGGAGAAATTTTTATTATGTCTGGTGGCTCATATCTCCATAGCCGTATTACTGTAAATATCATAGGTTTTCTAGGTATTGCTCTTCGTGATACAGATTTGCATATATACAACGGCGATTTACGGATCTGGATTCCAGAGTTTAAGTGCGGTACTTATGCAGATGCGCTGGTAATTAATAGTGAGCCAGAATTTAATGGCGATCGCACTGACGAAATCCTCAATCCGCTATTAATTGTCGAAGTGTTATCGCCATCGACAGAGGGTTACGATCGCGGCGAAAAATTTCGTAAATATCGCTCGATTCCCAGCCTAGCTGAATACTTGCTCATCAGCCAATCAGAGCCATATATCGAGCATTATTTTAAACCTGAGAATAATGATGTCTGGCAATTTCAAATCTGCGATCGCCTAGAGCAAACAATGAAATTACATAGCCTGAATATCGAAATTCCCGTTTCAGAAATCTATCACCGCATCCCATTTAACGAACCACAATAAATTTCAAAAAAGATTTAGCTAGTACAAACCAAAACC
>JAYUSC010000097.1:0-2215 GCA_043755885.1 Pseudanabaena sp.
GGGCGACCTGCGCTTCTGGGTTTTAAGGTTACTTACGCATAGCTACTTAATATTTAATCTGCTTTTTAATGCATTTGGTTTCATGCTGATTTCATAATCTTATGACAGAGTTAAAAATATAGCGATTCACCGTAACTCGATTCATGCTCAATGCCGTTGTCAAATGGTCGATCGCACAGCGTTGGCTGGTCGTGATTGCCTCAATCTTAATCGTACTCTGGGGATTTCGAGTATTAACCCAGATGCCACTGGATGTATTTCCTAACTTTGCACCACCGCAAGTCGAGATTCAGACTGAGGCGACAGGGCTAGCTCCTGAAGAAATGGAAGCGCTGGTGACAAGACCGATAGAGAGCGCAATTAATGGAACCCCAGGGGTTGAGAAAGTACGTTCATCTTCGGCAGTTGGTATCTCAGTCGTGAAGGTGATTTTTACATGGGATACGGATATTTATCGGGCTAGACAATTAGTTACCGAAAGATTACAACAGGCTCAGAGTCAGTTGCCTAAAAGCGTTGGCATACCGCAGATTTCTCCTGTTAGCTCTCCGATTGGCGCGATCGCAAAATATGCTTTTACGACCGAAGATGGTGGTAAAACTAGCTTGATGGAAGTGCGGCGCATAGTTGATTGGCAGGTAAAAAATCGACTGTTAGCAGTTGCAGGAGTGACGCAGATTGTTATTTTTGGTGGAGATATTCGTCAGTATCAGGTGCTGATCGATCCTGCAAAATTGCAACAATATGATGTGAGTCTATCGGAAGTTACGGAAGCGGCGCGAAAGGCGAATGTGAACGCGGCGGGTGGATTTTTGACTAGTCCAGATCGAGAGCTTTTGATACGCGGAATTGGTAGGATTGAGTCAGCAGAGCAATTACAGCAATCGGTAATTAAATCTCAAAAAGGTGTGCCAATTTTGTTGGGGCAGGTCGCTGACATCAAAATTGGTGCAGAACTGAAGCGTGGTGATGGTGTTCTCAATGGCAAAAAAGCTGTAGTGGTGATTGTGAACAAACAACCGACTGCGGATACACCTTCAGTTACTAAAGCTGTTGAAAAGGCAATCGCGGAAATCAAGCTAGGATTGCCGTCTGATGTCAAAGTGGAAACAACTTTTCGTCAAGAAGAATTTATTGAAGCCTCACTCAAGAATGTCGAAGAATCACTGCGAGATGGCACGATTATTGTTTGTGTAATTTTGATTCTATTTTTGATGAATTGGCGGACTGCCATAATTACCTTGAGTGCTATCCCATTTGCAGTGAAGTCCATTCCAGCCACTTTGATGATTATGATTAACCTGCCCCTTGCCCTTGTGGGGGGAATAATTTCTGTAGCTCTGGGCGGTGGGATTATCTCGGTCGCTTCAATGGTGGGATTTATCACGCTCTTTGGAGTTGCGACTAGAAATGGATTGCTGTTGGTGGATAACTACAACACCAAATTATCAAAGGGGCTGCCCCTACAAACTGTACTAGTTGAAGGTTCACTAGAGCGACTTGTCGCGATCTTGATGACCGCGCTTACTTCAGCTTTGGGAATGGTTCCTCTGGTGATCGGCACTGGCGCAGGCAAAGAGATTCTGCAACCGTTAGCGGTTGTAGTTTTAGGCGGTTTGTTTACTTCAACTGCCCTCACCTTGCTGGTTTTACCAGCCTTGTATTCCCAGTTTGGGAAATACGTCACCCCTAAACCCAATTAGAGGTGGCGCTTTGCACCGCCACCTCTAAAACACAAGGAAAAATCATGCAATCATTTAAACCAGTTCCGCTCAGTCTTAGCGTTGCTTGTCTCGCTCTACTGGGAGCCTGTGGTAGTAACACCCCAACTGCAAGCACGACAACTAAGCCTACGGAGACTGCGATCGCAAAAGCTAGTCCTGCTCCTAGCATGGCACAACCTGAAACTAAGCGTGATAATTCTAAGCAATCAGGACAGGTGATTGAGTCGGGAATCTATCATTTAGAGTTAGTCCCAGAGAAAGAAGAGAACAGTACACATCTTGATTTCTTCTTGCAAAAGAGTGACAATCACGATCCAGTTTCTGATGCTAAGGTCACGGCTCAAGTTCAGCTACCTGATGGCACTCAACAGAATTTGGATCTAACCTACGATGCTGGTGGAAAGCACTATACAGTAACGTTGCCAAGCAAAGCAGCGGGTGAGTATAAAGTAGCGATTTTGTCAGATATTAAAGGTGAAAAAGTAAATGGT
>JAYUSC010000098.1:0-12521 GCA_043755885.1 Pseudanabaena sp.
CATTCATCACTAATGTGTCCTCGCTATCTGGCTTGTATTGTAGGCGATCGCAAAACAATTAGAATGAGCGCATTGCGATCGCACCAGCTAAAAATCAATGTAACCGTCCAAGCGGTTAACGAAAATTAAAGATCACAGGGAACAAGATGATGTAACTTGAAAAACATGATTGAAGAAATCGAGCTAGGCGGGATAAAAGTCCCATTAAGAGACTTAGAAACAACACCAGAGAGCATCAAGCAGGTGTTGAAGATGCTGCTGGAAGAGCGAAAAGAGATCAAACAAAGAATCGAAGAGCTAGAAGAAAAGCTAAACAAGAACTCGAAAAACTCATCGATACCGCCATCGAAGAATGGATTTGGAGTCAAGACAGATAACCAAGGGAAAGCGAAGAAAAAGCCGTTAAAGCTGACAGTAGCAAGACAAAAGGCAGAACGAAAACTATACGCAGTGGAAGAATGCGAAACAGTCCATGAAGAAAAGCCCAGTAATTGCCGCAAATGTGGATACGAACTAAAAGGAGAAGATCCGCAGCCGCACAGACATCAAATCGTCGAACTACCCGTACTAAAGCCCCAAGTAACAGAATACAGGCTGCATAGCCTAGAATGCGAACATTTTTATCGAGACGGCGTGGAGCCGACCAATAATTCCGCTGAACGAGCTTTGCGTCCTGCCGTAATTTGGCGCAATCTCAGCTTTGGTTCTCAGTCTCAGGCTGGAAGCTCGATTAGGGATGCAGCAACCTTCTCTAATTCCTACGGTTCAGCAGGCTCCTGTACAAAATCCTAGACCCTTGATTTTTCTGTAGGCTATTGGACGGTTACAGTAAATACAAAAAAGCGACCGCCTTTTAAAGCGATCGCTTTTTTATTGCAAAGTAATGCAATTTAGAAATTCATTTCCGCAGCTTGGACTTTTTCGACTTGCTTCTTCTTCAGTACCAACAAAATTTGGGTAACGATTACAGATGCAAAGAATGCTAGCAACCACTGAATGCGGCGAGGATCTTGCAGGACGATTTCGCCATCATGCTGACCAAAACCACCGACATTAGGATTTGTAGTTAGCGGAGAACCAACCTTCACTTCACTACCAGGCTCTACAACCAGTGACGCACCAGCAGGAACCTTCTCAACAGCAACACTGCCATCGGTAGTTTGGACTGAGATTTCATAACCACCGAAGATACCTTCATCTTCGTTTGGTGCGATCGGGCTAATTTGGGTAACTAGACCAGAAACCGAAGAGTTGTATTCGTTGTTATTGCTCTTTTCGCCAGTAGGATAAACCTGACCACGACCACGGTTACCACCAGCACTGACTGAATACTTCAAAAAGTGAATATTCTTGTCTTTAGCAGGATCAGGCGCAAGTACTGGGAAAACAATTTCCGAATATTCATCACCAGATATTGGTCCAACTAAGACGATATTTTCTTGAGTGTCGCTGTAAGGTTGGTAATAAATATCCTTGGTTTTTTCCTTCATCTCTTCAGACAAGCGATCTTCAGGAGCAATTTTGAAACCTTCAGGCAATACTAAAACTGCGCCAACATTCAAACCCGTTTTGCTACCATCAGCACTTACTTGCTGTTTAGTATGGTCGTAGGGGAGTTTGACAACGGCTTCAAATACAGTGTCGGGAAGAACTGCTTGAGGTAGTTCTAATTCGATCCCTTTTTTGGCTAGATGACAGTTAGCGCAAACGATCCGACCAGTGGCTTCACGAGGATTTTTGTAGGCTTCTTGGGCAAAATAAGGATAAGCCGAAGCAGATTCGGTATTTAGCCCGAATAGCAAAGTTAAACTTGTGAGGATGCATAGACTGACTCCCACAATCAAACGGTTGGCACGGAACAAAGCTTTTTTCATGTATAAGTTCAAATGTAATTCAAAGACCGATTTGGATATGCTAAAGGTAGGTGGCGCGGCGCACCGCCTACCTTTAACCCTTTATTTTAAGACCACCAAGGCGCTTCATTGGTGCGGAAATCAGTTTCTGTCCATGTGCTAAATTGCACAACATCATCGGAGACTGTGGCATGGGCAAGAGCGAGCGATAGTGGCGCAGGACCACGGACAACTTTACCTTCAGCGTTGTACTGAGATCCATGGCAAGGACACATAAATTTGTTTTCGGCAACATTCCAAGGTACAACGCAACCAAGGTGTGTACAAACTGCATTTAGTCCGTAGGAAGCAATTTCTTTGTTGTCGGTAACGACAATATAGGTGGGGTCGCCTTTGAGTCCCTGAGCAAGTACGCGATCGCCTACTTGATGGCTAGCTAAGAAAGCCGAAGCAACCACATCATTGCCAAGCGCATCTTTTGCTGCAACGCCACCGCCAGCTCCACCGCGAGAAGGTGGGACAAAATAGGCTAGGAAAGGCACAGCCGCACCAAGGGTGGTTACTGCCGCAGCCCCCCCTAAAATTAAGTTCATAAATTGGCGACGACCCATACTAGGGACATCGGCGGATGTAGAAGCTTGACTCATAAATTTGACTAAGGATTTTGCTGAGAAATATTACGTTTTATATATCGCTTCTTACCATGATATCGACAATCTTTGGACATCTCTCTAGTTGTTTTGCAACGAAATGTTAAGCATCGCGATTTTAGAGAATATTGTTAAGCTTAACGTTAGTTCGGTTTAAATGTTTTGAGTTGAGAGAGGTTACGCTTAGCTTAACCTCTCTCAACTAGTTATAAATTTCCAGAGACTCGATTAGGCCCGTATGAATGAAAAATCCACCTCACAGTTCTCTAAATATCGGATCTTGGGTTTAGTTGGCCGGGGGCAATTTGGCAAGGTTTTGTGTGCGCGGATGCGAGATACAGGCAAATTGGTTGCGCTCAAGGAACTAGAACACAAGCGATTTCCTACTAGCAAACTCTTACGTGAACTACGTTTTTTGTTGACTTTACAGCATGAAAATATCGTTACTTGCAATGCGCTTATGCATCACCAAAATTATCGCTATTTGGTGATGGACTACTGTGAGGGTGGGACATTACGGGATCTCATGAACCATAGCAAGACATTATCAGTGCAGCAATGCTTTGATTTAATTAATGAGATTTTGCTGGGCTTAGAACATGCTCATGGGGAAAATATTATTCATTGTGATATCAAGCCTGAAAATGTATTGCTAAAAATTACATCACAGGGATGGCTTGCCAAAATTTCCGATTTTGGGATTGCTCGCCTCAGTCAAGAAATCGGAACTGATAGCAACACTACTGGTTCACCAGGCTATATGGCTCCTGAACGGTTTTATGGTCAGTTTTCGGCAGGGTCAGATATTTATGCGGTTGGGATTATTTTGTATGAGCTTTTAGTTGGTAAGCGCCCTTTTTCAGGAATGCCCACTGATTTAATGAATGCTCATTTAAATCATCGGATCATTATTCCCGATCACTTGCCCCGATCGCTTGCTAGGATCATTACGAAAGCACTCGAAAAACTCCCAAAGCGCCGATACACTTCAGCCCAAGAGATGCGGCAGGATTTAGCTGACATTGGTTCTGAAGATTTTAGCCAGATTAGGACAGGGCTTGATGCTGAGAGTTGTACAACAGTTCTCTTTTCTCAAAGATCTCATCATTTCGCTCAGAAAGAAACAGATGCAAAAATTATTGGGATAGTTGGCGCAGAAAAATCTCGTTTTTACAGTACTTCCAGTTTTCTGTTGCATTGGCATAGTTTGAGTCTTGATCAATCAGAACAAATCGCTAAATCTGAATATGAGATTGAGACGATTGTTTATGCTCGTAAGACTTTATTTGCGATCACCAACCGATCTATCTATCAGTTTGGTCAAGGTAAGCCAAAATCTTTACACCACTCAGCACAACCTTTTAAATGGGCTATTTCTCCCCATGGCGACTGGTTTGCCATATCTACGGGTAAACAATTAGAAATCCGAAATTTAGTCTATAACCGAGCCATGCGCTTGGAGTTTACAACTAGAGACTTAAGCTGCATTATTGCTTTCGACCAGCATCATTTATTAGCGATCGCAAATAAGCCCGAAACGAACGAAAGTCGGGCGATTGTCATTTCTCGGCGTTGTAATGTGATGTATCGATTAGCTTTGCCCGTTGCGATCGCATCGGGAATTGCCACATTTACTCGCGATCGCGTACTTTTGCTAGAAGCTGATAATCACAAAAATATCTTGTTGCTTGATCTCAGCCCATATCGGCTGATGCGAATCCCCTTAGCATACGAAGTCTTAATTATGTCGGCTACGCCTTGGGGATATGCGATCGCAGCCAAATACAATCACAATCAGACAATTTTGATGTTGTTAGATTTACGGGGCAATAATATTAATAACTTAATTATTGATGGTGAAGTGACGGCGATCGCGCCAATTGACATTAATTTATTAGCGATCGCGACTTCAGAGATATCTGGTTATGAGCTATATGCCATTGATCTTAAAAAACTAGAAATTGATCTTGTCTTTTAACTGATGTTACGCAGAAGTTTATAAGATCCTCACCCCTAGCCCCTCTCCCGCAGGAGAGGAGAACAAGAAAATATTAGGGTTTTGCTCCCCCTCTCCTGCGGGAGAGGGGGCTGGGGGGTGAGGGTTCCACGTAACACTAGTTTTAAAACAAAAAAAGCGGCGCGATGCGCCGCTTTTTTTTAAGGTTGTGAAGCTGAGGATCGCTTGCGTCGTGAGGCTTCAGGAGATTGGATTGGTACAAATTCCTTGGAAGCTTCTGACAGCTCAACTCTTAGATCTGAATTTTCATCCACATCCGTTGACTCAAGTGGTTGCGGCCGATTTACCCTCAAAATTATTCCGTTAGAAGTGCCATTAGTCTTGACAGGACTGATGACTGGAATGCTGATGACCACTTCAGGTGGTAACTCGGTAATTTCTGGCTCTGCAAAGCTTTCCTCAAAGTCTTCTTCTTGATCTTCAGGATCAAGATTTGTTTCAGGGTTTGAATCAAATCCTGATTCTGCGCTTGATTCATGATTTGATTCGGCACTTGATCGCAGATTGCCCATATTATTGGCAATCTTAGGAGCTTGCCCTGGTAAAGCAACCGTCACAATTACATTGCGAGGATCTTTAACTTCGCGATCGAGCAGTACCAAAGGAGAAATGCCAATTAGGGAATAGACATCTTGCTCTTCTTCAGTCATCTCCACCACAATTAATTCTGGTGGCTCAATGACCTTGGTGCGAATTTCCCGCTTATTCGGACGCTCAGGTAAATTTTCAGCAATAACTGCAACTACAGGTGCAGCATCAGTTGCTTCAACCAATTCTTCGATCGGCTCTGCGATCGTCTTAGTTACGGGAATATTGCTAGCAATGCTAGGCAAAGACAACTTAGCTGGGACTACTCTTTCAGCTACGATTTCACGTTCAATGCGAGGCTCAAACCGTGGCTCAGTTGAGGTTTCAATCCTTGGCTCAAAACGCGATCGCACATCGACGACAGGCGCAACTTTTTCTGGCTCACGGGTCAACTCACGCACATCTTTGTTGAGCATCGCCCGTTTACCGCGTCTACGCAGATTACCCCGTTCTTGGTAGCTCGGATGGTTGACCAAATTCGGCTCCATCCCACCGCCCAAGTCAGAATCCCCATCTTCATACTCAGAGGTGAAATCAAGCTGATTGGATTGCTTCGCCTCCCAAGTACGTGATGTTGCGTCCACAGGTTGTCCTGCGGCTTCCCCTGGTAAATGCATCAAATGTCCTAAGCCACCACAGGTAGAGCAAGGACGACCAAACAATTCATAGATGCTCTGACCTTGGCGTTTACGAGTCAGTTCCACTAGCCCCAATTCTGTAAGCTGAGCAATTTGCGGACGAGACTTGTCCGATCGCAAAGATTTATTAAAATGTTCCAGCAATTGCAATTGATCGCGGCGGGTGTCCATATCAATGAAGTCCACCACAATTACGCCTGCAATATTTCGCAGACGAACCTGACGGGCAATCTCCACAGCCGCTTCGCAGTTTGTCCACAGCACCGTTTCGCGAGAGGTTTGGGACTTAGTAAACGAGCCAGAGTTAACGTCAATTACCGTTAACGCTTCAGTTGGCTCAATAATAATGTAGCCACCACTAGGTAAATCTACTCTAGGCTTGAGGGCTTCACGGATACCTGCATTTACCCGAAAATATTCCAAGATTGGGGTGCGTTCACGATGATGATCCAGCATTAAGCCGTTCGGGATTTTGCCATCAGCCCAGCCTAGTAAATGCTGTTTAATGCGACGCAAACCATCGCTAGTATCGGTAACGATCCGATTAACTTCAGTGCTATATAGGTCGCGCAACACCCGCTGCACAAAATCACGTTCGCGATCGAGCAAAGTCGGCTGGCGGGTAGTCGCCACATCTTGCTGAATGCCTTCCCACTGACGTTGCAAATTATCGAGATCTTCAATAATCTGCTCCTCAGGCATTCCGTCCGCCTCAGTCCGGACCAAAACGCCCATACCCGAAGGCTTGACCAAAATGGCAAGGGCGCGGAGACGGTTACGCTCAGCCTCACTGCGAATGCGTCGAGATAGGTTTACACCACGACCAAAGGGCAGTAGCACCACATAACGGCCGGGTAAGGAAATATTTCCCGTCAAGCGAGGCCCTTTATTTCCCGTTGGCTCCTTCATCACCTGCACCAGCACGCGCTGTTGCGGTACGACTAGATCGCTGATCGAGCCAGACGATCGCCGCATTTTTAAAGGACCGAGATCCGTAATGTGAATAAAGCCATTGCGATCGCCATCGCCAATATTTACAAACGCAGCATCAATACTGGTTAAAACATTCTCGACAACGCCCAAGTAAACATCCCCAACTTGGTGAGTTCCTGCGGCGACAACAATTTCTTCAATTTGATCTTCACTAAAAACAGCAGCAATTCGATACTGCTCGGCAATAATTATTTGCTTTGGCATTCAATTTCCTCAGAATTTCTTCGATTCAAGAGAGCCAGCCTAAGAATCTACCTGAAAAACATTTTTTCTAAACTTCAAATAAAAAAATATTAAAAAATATTAAAAAAAACATCTTTACAAACCCTTTATTAACAGACCCCAAAAGTCTGAGTAGGGGCTTTGCAGCAAAACATACCAAATAACGAAAACAAGAAAAAATTTCGATTGCAAGCTGTCTGTATCGTCAACCAGTTACTTAGCTATGTACCCGAGCTAGTAACTAGTCGCTGTGTCTGCTCTGACATCACGATAACGAGGCATATTGCTTTGTATGGAAAATTGGTGGGGTTTCGTTAAAAGTATTTTTACTTCTTAGACTGGCGTTTATTTAGACTATCTAAAAGGTGCTTACACCATTCGCCTACAGCATTCAGCCTGTAGGTAAAACAGCGTACTTGATGATTCAAGTTTATGGTTATGGTTTGTAAGCTCGATCGCTTAACTAGCAGCTAGATGCGTTTTAGCTAACAGCCAGCTTAAGCCTATCGTAGTATTATAGCGCAGCATTGAGCGTTACATTTTCTTAATAGTGTTTTAATATTGATTAATGTTGGTGATACGGCGCAGCCTGATCACTAACTTTACAATGAAGAAAATGAGGGTAAGGTTCTGAGTACGCGAGTAGTTATCGTCCGTCACGGTGAAAGTAATTTCAATATCCTCCACAAAATCCAAGGAAGAGGTAATTACGATCACCCAGAATTGCAGTCCGTCTTGACCGACAAGGGCAGTCAGCAAGCCAAGCTCGCGGGAAAAGCTCTAGCAAACCTAAGTATTGATGTTGCTTATGCTAGCCCCTTAGTTCGCGCTCAGCATACGGCTCAAATTATTTTGTCTGAAAATTTTCATGCGCCTGAGTTAGTTACCACTGAAGGTTTATTAGAAATCGATCTCAGCGAGTGGGAATCGATGATCGTTCATGAGGTTAAAGCTCAATTTCCTGAAAAATATTATCTCTGGCAAAATGAGCCTGAGAAATTTCAATTAGGCGATCGCTACCCAATTCTCGACTTGTTCGAGCAAGCCAAAGCTTTATGGGCAGAGATTTTACCTGCACATCAAGGCAAAACGATTTTGCTAGTGGGGCATAGTGGGATTAATCGCGCTTTGATTTGTGCTGCGATCGGTATTCCTGTTAGTTTGTATCACAATATTCAGCAAGTCAATTGCGCCATTAGCATCCTTAATTTTCAAGGAGCAAGCATTGCTGATGCGGTACAACTTGAATCTCTTAATCTGGCTAGCCATCTTGAGGATATTTCAGGCTCGCCATTACCCCCTGTCAAGAAAAATCACAATGGTCCAAGGCTATTACTAGTCCGTCACGGTGAAACTGAGTGGAATCGCCAAAAGCGTTTCCAAGGACAAATCGATGTGCCACTTAATAATAATGGTCATGCCCAAGCCAGACGCGCCAGCGAATTTCTAGCAAAAGTTAAAATCGATAAAGCCTTTAGCAGCCCAATGTTGCGCCCGAAAGATACGGCTCTAGAAATTTTAAGCAAGCATCCCCAGATCAAGCTTGAGCTTTTTGATGAACTCAAAGAAATTTCCCATGGCTTATGGGAGGGCAAATTTGAGCATGAAATCGAGGCTGAGTTTGCGGGGGAGCTAGCTTTATGGCAAGCACAACCTGAAACCGTGCAAATGCCTGAGGGCGAGAATTTACAGCAAGTTTGGGATCGCGTAGCCATAATTTGGCAAAAAATTGTCGATTCCGTTCCTGCTGGTGAAACCGCTCTAGTTGTCGCCCATGATGCCGTCAACAAAGCGATTCTTTGTTTATTATTTGGCTTTACACCTGAGCAGTTTTGGGTGTTTAAGCAAGGCAATGGTGGTGTGAGCGTGATTGATTATCCTCAAGGCGCACAGGGTCCTCCGATCTTGCAGTCTGGGAATATCACCACGCACATATCTGAGGGAGTCCTCGATCGCACCGCCGCAGGCGCTCTATAACGCGATTAAGATTTGATAACAAGGGGCTTAAGCCCCTTGTTTATGCAAATAGCAATCTTAAGAGAGACGCATTTTCTGCTAATTTGGTGTAAAGGATTTTTCTTAGTATTTTGTTTTAGTATTCGGAGTTTAAATAAAGTGACTATTCTATTCCAACTTTTATTGGCAGCTTTTGTCTTGTTTTCCTTCGTTTTGGTGATTGGTGTACCTGTCGCTTACGCATCGCCTAGCTCTTGGACTCAAACAAAGCCACTTTTATTTCTTGGCTCTCTAATTTGGTTAGCATTCGTAATTGTGATCGGCATTTTGAATGCTTTTGTAGCTTAAAATCAATAAAGGCGGCGCATCGCGCCGCCTTTATTGATTTCTTATTTTAACTAAACCCTATGGCTGTTTTTTCAGGTAGCTTTACCAACACTGATAGTTTGCGCTTTGCGATCGTCGTAGCGCGGTTTAATGACCTGATCGTCGGTAAGCTCCTCCAAGGATGTCAAGATTCACTCTTGCGCCACGGTATTGATGTTTCGGAGACTGGTAGCCAAGTTGACTATGCATGGGTGCCTGGTAGCCTCGAAATCTCGATGGTTGCAAAGGAATTAGCAACTTCGGGACGTTATGACGCGATCGTTTGCCTCGGTGCAGTCATTCGTGGTGACACTCCGCATTTTGACTATGTGGCTAATGAAGTTTCTAAAGGTGTATCAGCCACTGCTTTTCAGACTGGTGTACCGATTATTTTTGGGGTACTCACTACTGACACGATGCAGCAAGCTCTCGAACGGGCTGGCATCAAAGGTAATAAAGGCTGGGAGTTTGGCATGGCGGCGATCGAGATGGCTAATCTCATGCGCCAAATTCGCGCTAAATAATAAATCCTGCACTTTGACCTTGAGATGCTTGCCAACTGCGGGCATCGTAATATAAATCTTCTAAACAAATACTATACAAAGCATCTTTGAGTTTGCGATCGAGTCTTTGCCAGAGCGCAAATGTGACCCAATCGGAGGCAAGTTTTTCCTGTGGCTTCAGTCTGGGCAAAGGATAGGTATCTTCACCTACGGCTGCTAATATTTCGCCTAGAGAAATATCTTTGGGCGATCGCTTCAGCTTGTATCCACCTTGCACACCACGGCTTGACTCGACTAAATCCGCTTTGCGTAGAGCCATCAATATTTTTTCTAAATATGGTGCAGGAATCGATTGGCGATCGCTAATTTCGCGAACCGAAACTGGTTTACGTTTTGCCCAAACCACCAGATCGAGCATCGCCTTCACACTGTAATGACCTTTTCTGGTTAGTTTCATCGGCTTGCTTATCAAAATATGCTGCTCCGCAGCATATTTTGATTTTTTCTGGCTTTTCTAAGTTTGCAAAAATCCTTGAATGACTGAAGACAAATCGACGGGAGCAGGTAACATCTCACCGCCACGCCAATCGAGTATCTGCACCAAAATCAAATAGCCCACGCCCAAAAGTATGGCGACAGCGCCTGTCAAAACTGATATCCATTGCGATCGCTGCATATTTTCCTCAATCTAAAACCATCATAAATTTCTTGCTATTAAAGGCGATCGCCCAATTTTATTATCTTGTTCATAGATCTTTTTCTGATAAATTTGCTTGTTTCATAAAGTGTTTCAAGAGTCCAATTTTTAGGGATTTATTGGCATGAATAGGCACAGAGATTTTATGAGCGTTATCAGGATGACCATAAATATGATGACTTCCTTGGATTCTCAAGAGTATCCAACTCTTACTCTCTAAGATTTTAGCGAATTCTTTGCCAGAAACTGATTTCATACAGCAATATCCAAAATTCTAGTATTTTTCTGATTTGCAAATACCTGAGTATCAACATCTACAGATAAACATCCCTCTACGGCTTCGTATAGGTTTTGGAGGAGTTCCTCAAAGGTGTCACCTTGCGTTGCACATCCAGCGATCGCAGGGACTTCTGCCCAATAACCGCCTTCTTCGGCTTCGTGAATAACGACTTTAAGTTTCATAAGTTTTGCTAATAAGTGAGTTGTTCTCATTAATCTACACGAAGCTAGATCGCTATCGCCCCAAAATAACGGCGACAACTCCCATAAAATGCGATCGCAGCATAAGTTAAACCTAAATAAAAATCTCAGTAAATCGATGAATCAGGAAAAACATCCAAACTAACTGCTATTATCCCTCTTGAAATATCTTTAAAATCATTGATATTTGGGTACAACCTAATTTAGGTAAAACCCACAGTATTTTGCAAAGCTCTATTTTGATAGGAACAAACTTTTTTAATTCTTCGTCCTAACACTTGAACATCAAGACATAGACCTTTTTTAAGTCATGTGCAGATTCAAGTCCAGTAGGAGCGAGTAATTGATGAGTTATAGCCTATCTTGGTCAACCAGCATCGGAGGGTACGCGCCCTCTAACTCCGTGTCCGTTGATAAGCTCCCCATCGTTGAACTGGTACAACTGTGCCAAACCGAAGCGCAAACTAGTAGGTCTGCGTTTGCGGAACTCATGCGACGTAATCAATCCTATGTCGATCAAGTTTTGTATAAACTCGCTCCTGACTGGCAAGATCGCGCTGATCTAGCTCAGGAAGTCTGGTTACGTGTATATCGCAATATCAAGCGCTTGCAAGAACCTGAAAAGTTCCGTGGTTGGCTGAGTCGGATTGCTACCAACTTGTTCTATGACGAGTTGCGTAAGCGTAAGCGCGTTGGCAACTCAGTTTCCCTCGACGCACCATTTATGTCTGGCGATGGTGATGAGATGAGTTGGGACTTGCCTAGCGCGGCTCCTAGCCCGATCGACAATATGTCTACGCAGGAGTTTTATGAAGAACTTCGCAAGGCTATTCAAGATTTACCTTCTAGCTTCCGTGAAACCATCGTGTTAAGGGAAATCCAAGGTTTATCCTATGAAGAGATTTCAGAGCTAACAGGTGTATCGCTTGGTACGGTAAAATCACGTATAGCTAGAGCAAGATTGAAGCTACAAGCGCAACTACAACCCTATTTGTCAAATATGTAACGAGGGGTGTATTTAAGTTATGAGTGCTAACCAAATTTTTAATATTTCTATGATTATTCCAGAGGAGCGCTTTGAGTTACTCAGTGCGTATATAGATGGCGAAGTAACTGAAACTGAAGAGCAGCTGGTCGAGCAGTGGTTGTCCGATGATGTTGATTTTCGTCGCCTCTATCAGCAACAACTAAGGCTGCGTCAATTGCTAATCGATCTACCCGTGCCTGTAGCCGCACATTCATCGGTCAAAGCCGAGACAAATGTGATGATTAATCGCGTCTTTGCCGAAATCGACAAGCGATCGCAGCGTCGTAAATGGAAATTAGCGGGTATTGGTATATCCGTTGCGGCTGTGGTTGGAGTATTTGGCTCTATGTTCACATTTAACTCTAGCCCTCAATTTAGCCCCGTAGCAAACAGCGTCAAGGCTCCTGCTCCTACCCAAGTAAAACCAGAACCAATCTTAATTGCGATGGAAGAACCACTTGTCCCTTTGCCAAAGTCGATGAGTTCTAAATAATTGATCGCCAAAAAGCGGCGGCGGGCTTTGCCCGCCGC
>JAYUSC010000099.1:0-2213 GCA_043755885.1 Pseudanabaena sp.
GGCGGCGGGCGTAGCCCGCCGCCACATTTTTGGGTTTTATATGGATCATTTTTTTCTTGGGGTTCCCTTATTTGAAAACATGATCGCTGCTACCATAAAAAATAGATCTTTTAGCTAGAAATATGTCCGAAAATTCCGCAACCGTAACTGTTGCACTTAATGGCGATAGCCAACCCAATCGCAGTTATGACATTGCGATCGCATCGCATAGCCTCAAAAACCTAGGCGATAAATTAGTAGAAATTGGGTTAGGCAAAAAAAGTAAGAAAATACTTGTTGTCTCCAATCCTGTTATTTACAAGCACTATGGCGAGACTGTCCAGACATCCTTAACCAATGCAGGTTTTGATCTAGCTCATTTAATCTTGCCCGCAGGTGAACGCTTTAAAACTGCCAACTCACTCCAAAAGATTTATGATGCCGCCCTTGCACATCGTTTAGAACGCTCATCGATGATTGTCGCTCTCGGTGGTGGTGTGATTGGCGATATGTCGGGCTATGCCGCCGCAACTTGGCTACGCGGTATTGATCTTGTCCAAGTGCCGACCACACTTCTTGCCATGGTGGATTCTGCGATCGGTGGCAAGACGGGGATCAACCATCCACAGGGTAAAAATCTAATTGGGGCGTTTTATCAACCCCGCTTAGTATGGGTCGATCCCGAAGTCTTAAAAACCTTACCAGCCCGTGAGTTTCGCTCAGCGATGGCGGAGGTGATCAAGTACGGCGTAATTTGGGATCGCGAATTATTTGATTTATTAGCTAATTGCGATCGCCTCGATCAGTTACGCTATGTCTCCCCAGAATTACTGCAAACAATTTTGTATCGTTGTGCCAAAGCTAAGGCTGAGGTCGTATCTAAGGATGAAAAAGAAGGAAATCTTCGCGCCATTCTCAACTATGGGCATACTGTCGGTCATGCGATCGAGTCAGTTACCAACTATCGCCTGTACAATCATGGAGAAGCCGTGGGTTTAGGAATGGTGATTGCGGGTGCGATCGCAGTCGATCTGGGGCTATGGTCTGAGTCAGATCAAGCGAAACAGGTTGAACTGATCGCCAAAACTCGTTTACCACAGACAGTACCTGCGAATATAAACCTTGATGCAATTATTGACTCTCTATCTACCGATAAAAAAGTAGAAGCTGGCCAAGTTCGCTTCATTTTACCAACTGCGATCGGATCGGTAACTCTTAGCGATCGGGTAACCTCAGATCTAGTTAATCAAAATTTACGAAAAATGATGGCATAATACTTGACACATTAAGTGGTAGTTCGTACTATACTTAAACCTTTATGTCAAGCAAAAAAAATTGCTAAGGCTAAATATATCAAACACTCAGTTTGAATATGCTCCTTAAAATCGACATACATATTAGAAACCATTAGTAACTTAAACCAATACCCCCAAGAGTCTAGACAACAGAGATTTCATGACTAAAAAGCCAATTAAAGACCTTCCCCAAATCAACGAACGCATCAGATATCCAAAAATTCGAGTCATTGATATGGAGGGGGAGCAACTCGGCATCCTGACCCCCAAAGAAGCCTTGAAAATGGCTGAGGAAAAAGAGCTAGACCTAGTGCTGGTAAGTGACAAAGCCGATCCTCCTGTTTGTCGGATCATGGACTATGGCAAATTCAAGTTTGAGCAAGAAAAGAAAGCCCGCGAAGCTCGCAAGAAGCAACATACTTCCGATGTCAAAGAAGTGAAGATGCGCTACAAAATTGAGGAGCATGACTATAAAGTGCGAATCAATCACGCAGAACGCTTTTTGAAAGAAGGTGACAAGGTTAAAGCCACAGTGATGTTCCGTGGTCGCGAAATTCAGCATGTTGATCTTGCTGAAGTCTTGTTAAATCGGATGGCTAGTGATTTAGAATCCGTCGCGGAGATTCAGCAATATCCTAAGCGCGAAGGTCGAAATATCACAATGTTGATGGCTCCCAAAAAATAATCAAAAAGCCTCGTAAAATGGGGCTTTCTGGCTTATCTCTTTCATTATCCATAAATCACCAAAAATAAGAAGTGCATTGCGCTCCTTGTTTTTGGTGATTTCTAAACAATACTTCGGACAAAACAACTTAGTTTGAGTGGTTCGAGAGCAGCACATGTCAAACGTAGAAATCATCGAAAGAAAACTAGATACGCAGCCTGCGATCGCAGAAAAGGTCGTTGTCGGCTTGTCGGGCGGAGTCGATAGCTCCGTGG
>JAYUSC010000100.1:0-12488 GCA_043755885.1 Pseudanabaena sp.
TTTTGGGTTTTATATGGATTATTTATTTCTTGGGGTTCCCTAAGCTATGATCGCTTATTTAAAATATCTTTTGCCATTTTCAAAAAATAATCTGGATTAGCCGCAATATCAACATCTTTATTTTTGTTACTGCGTGAACCAAATCCATTAGAGTCATTAGTCTTTTGGGCAATATCGAGATCTGAAAGAACTACTGGGGTTATGTCTAAGGTGTTGGGCTGCTGAATTTCAGATTGAGCGGGGGACAGAGCCTTAGGGGTATATAGCAAATATAAAATGCGATCGCATTTTTCCCATGTCATATCGGCGGATACGATTTGTAATTGACCTTTGCGCTCAAATAGCAATGGCAGTAATATTCCTGCGTTAAACATTGTATTAAAACGATTTAACTGATCTTCGAGTTCTTCTTCGATGAGCAGGAATTCACCGACGCGCACTTCCCGTTGCAGAATATATTGATTCCAAGTTTTAATCGGCACACGGGCGCTAAAAGCTTGCTGGACTTCAGGATCTCCATTGCGATCGCTCTCAGATTCTTTGATATAAACCGCAAATACTTTGGGCGGATTGAACTCTTTGGCGGCGAGTTGAGCGATTACAATATTTACGTCGGTATTCACGGTCAGGGCGACAAAGGTTCCCACCGAGTCGAGTCCAGCTTCAGCTAAGGATTTGGCATCTAAGCCATTGCTGACAAAAGCAGGAATATTATATTCGGCGGCTTGTTTGCAAAGCTCGGCACTGGTATCGATCAGGGCAACCCGCTGACCATTGGCTTGAAATAACCGTGCTACAAGAATTCCAATTGGATTACTGCCCACAACTACCAATCCCGAAATATCAGGCTGATTTAACCCCAAAAGTTTCGCCACAAATTTGGCGGATAATCCTTGCAGAAATACAGTCATGGCGATCGTCAGGAAGACCAAAGCCTTAATTGATTCACCGCCGTTAACTCCCCGTTCGGTTAATAAAATCGAAAAGAGCGAAGCGACCGAAGCTGCGACAATTCCTCTAGGCGCACACCATGCTAGAAATGCTTTTTGCCGCCATGTGAAGCTGCTATTCCATGTACTGACAACTACGTTGATCGGTCGGACAACAAACATCAGAAATAGAACCGTCTGCACACCTCCCCAACCAAGGGCAAAGATACTGGGGATCGAAAGATTTGCTGAGAGTAAAATAAATAGAACTGAAACAATCAGCGCTACGAGTTGACTCTTAAATTTGAGCAAAGCCCGACTATTGGGAATTTCGGAAGCGCGTAAAACAATTCCCATCAACACAACGGCTGTTAGTCCCGATTCACTTTGGATTTCTTGGGCAATCCCAAATAAGCCTAATACCGCCGCCACTACCACCGCGCTTTTGGTGTCTTCAGCGAGAAATGTAGCCCGTTGCAAAAATTTCCCCAGTAGCCAACCTGCGATCGCACCCAGCACACCGCCAATCCCTAACCGCAATCCCAGATCGCTGACCACCGCAAAAGCACCAAAAGTCGGATTTAAAGCGACATCGAGGACAACTACGGCAAGCACTGAGCCGATCGCATCGATGAGGACTCCTTCTCCTTCGAGGATTGTGGCAAGACGGCGATCGAGTCCGATTTCTTCGAGGATTGGATTGACAACGGTGGGGCCAGTGACTACCACTAAGGCGGCATATAGAAATGCGATCGTCCAAGGAAATTCACTGAACCAATGGGCGGCGATCCCACCGCCTATTAAGGTGATTAGAGTTCCAATCGTAATTAAATTGCGTAAACTTGCGGAGACTTTGCCAAGCTCTTTTAGTTGCAGATTCAATCCGCCATCGAACAAAATCAGAGCCACCGAAATCGAGACGATCGCTTCTAATCCATCTCCCAATAATCGCGGCTGCACTAGATTTAAGCCATTTCCACCCAAAGCCACCCCAAAAAGTAGCAAAAACACAATGCTCGGCACTCGAAAAAAATTTGCGATCGCACGAGCAGAAACACCTGCTGCGATCGCAATAATAATGATTAACGAGAGCGAGCCTTCCATAAGATAAATCTTAGTAAATAAGGGTTCAACCCTATTTACTCTAAAGATACTGAGAGGGTAACGTTAAACTGAGACTCAAAGGGTTGTTTCTTATAATCAAGGCTCCAAAGTTCTAGGCTACAAGGATCATGGAGTTGCCTAGGTGAAAGCTGTAAACCACAAGCACGAGTTTGAGGATTGCAAACTACGCGAATCGTGGCAATTGCCCCGATTTGGCGACGATCGAGGGCTGTAGCGATCCGCAAAAATGTACTGGCTTGACGCACAAATACTTTCAGACGCTCACTATCTAAACGTTGGAAATTATCATGTTTTTTCTTCGGCTCACTCTTGCGGTGATAGCGGGCCAGATTGGCGATCGCTTCAATCTCTGACTCGGTATAGCCCAATAACTCGCCATTGCGAATCAAATAATAGGAATGCTTGTGGTGAGCATCGTGGCTGACGTGATGTCCTGTGTTATGCAGCATCGCCGCCGCCCAAAGCAAATGTCTTTCATCATCGCCCCACTCATGGAAAATCCCCTTCATTTGATCAAATAGACTCAGAGCATGGTCAGCAACATGTTGAGCATATTTAGTATCAATGCCGTATTTATCTGCAAGCTTGAGAATACTGCGATCGCGAACCGTACTTTGATAGCGCCAACCATCTTCGATATAGCCATGACGGATCATCCAATCCACCACTAAGCCTTCGCGCAAAGCCCTTTGACAAAGCATGATTTTGGGAATCCCCAATAAACGCATCGTTTCTAAGAGAACTATAGCTCCCGCTAAGATAATTTCGGCTCGTTTTTGCCGCACCATCGCTGTGCGTTCTTCCAAATTCGCTCGGCGCAAGCGCCAGACAATATTTTCGAGATCAGCAAAGGGAAGTTCATAACCTTGGAGAGGATTGGGAACTACTCCCAATTTTTCTTTAGCATGTAGAGATATCAAAGTCTCAATCGTACCTGATGTGCCGATCGCTTTTAATGTCTTGCCTTCAAGCTTGTCTTTAAGTAGCGATCGCAAATCATCAGTGGGGCGCTCAATCGAGCCAAGAATATACCCTAATAAGCGATCGTATTCTGGTTGCGAAATCGGATCAGTTTTAACAAATAAATCAGTTAAGCGAACTGCCCCAATTTTTGTACTACTCAGATACAATGGATCGCGCCCATCCCCCAAAATCATCTCGGTCGAGCCGCCACCAATATCAATCAACAGATGTGGCTCATCTTTGAGTTCCATCGCCGAAATCACGCCTAAATAGATGCGTCGAGCTTCTTCCTGTCCCGAAATAACTTCAACATGCAAGCCTAATTCTTCATAAATGCGGCGGATAAAATCAGACCCATTAGGAGCCTCACGGGTAGCGCTAGTTGCCACAGCCACAATTTCATCAACTTTAAAAGTGCGGCAGATCTCCTGACATCGCTTTAGAGCTTCCAGCGATCGCTTCATCGCATCTTCGGTCAGATTTCCTGTCTGAGCGCAACGCTCTCCTAACCGCACAGTTGCTTTTTCTGACTCAATTACGCTAAAACTAGGGATCGAAGTCTGAATTTGGACAATGACCATATGAATGGAATTCGTCCCAACATCGATCGCCGCTAAGGTTTTAACATCTGAAGTCATGGTCTATTTCCGCGAAATTAATTGCAAACCCAAATTTGTAAGGTTGTACCCGTTAGGGTACAGCCTTACAAATTTGGGTAAATATTTTGTACAAGTACTTAAGTTATGGTAAGTGAAAACCTGTCAGAATAGAAAGCGCATTCAGTTAACCTTGTCTATTCATGGAGCGCTCCTAGCTTATATATGTAAAGTATGGGAAATAAACAAGTAGTTTTAGTCGTAGATGATGAGCCAGCCAATTTTGATGTGATCGAAATTTTGCTGTTTAAAGAGGGGTATGAGCTTCATCATCAAGACAACGGGGCGGATGCGATCGCATCTCTTACCACCATTAATCCTGACCTGATTTTGCTAGATGTAATGATGCCAGACATAGATGGTATTGAGGTGTGTCAGCAGCTTAAGAATGATTATCAATGGCAACATATTCCGATTATTATCGTCACCGCTCTATCGGACAAAGAAGATTTAGCCCGTTGTCTGGATGCTGGAGCCGATGATTTTATTAGTAAGCCAATTAACAGCACCGAACTCCGCGCCCGTGTGCGATCGATGTTGCGGATCAAGTCGCAATACGATCGCATTCAAGAAACCATGCTGTTGCGCGAAGAAATGATGCAAACGATCGTCCATGATCTTCGCAATCCTTTGATTGGGATCTTGTTGGGCTGTGATTCTCTCAAAATTTTAGATTTACCCGATCGCGCCAAAAAACGAATTACCCAAATTGGCAAAACTATCGAGAGAATGCGTTTTCTGATCGATGATATTTTGACTATCGGTAGGATCGAAGCCAATAAACTGATTCTCAATCGCACTAAGTTCGATATAACTGAGCTAGCAAAATCTGCGATCGCAGATTTTGAGCCTGTCACCACAAGTAAACAAATCCAACTTTTAGGTGAGTTTGCCACAGAGCCAGCCTATACCTTTGGAGATAAGCACTTAATTCGCCGTGTGTTAGACAATTTACTTGATAATGCGATCAAGTTTTCGCCACAGCAAGGTTCTATTACGATCAGAGTTGAATGTTTGCCCAAAAATCCTGATCGCCAAGATTTAATTAAGATTGAAGTAATTGATTGTGGTATAGGCATCAGTCCTGAACAAAAACAGGTGATCTTTGAAAAGTATGAAGTTGGCAATATTGTGCTGGGAATCTCCCAAATTGGATTAGGGCTTTCTTTCTGTAAAATGATGATTGAAGCTCATCAAGGGGCTATCTCAGTAACCAATAATCAACCGAAAGGTGCAATTTTTACAATTTTATTAGCGCACAAGCGCAAAACGCCGTAAACACTGGGGAAGCCCTTAATAAAAACGAAAAAAAATATGACATGTATATTAGTCATCGAAGATGAAGACTTAATTAGAGAGTCGCTAGAAGACTTGCTTTTGGTCGAGGGTTTTGAAGTAATTACTGCCGAAAATGGGGAAAGAGGCGTAAATCTGGCAAGCCAAAGACATCCTGATTTGATCCTTTGTGACGTAATGATGCCCATACTCAACGGGTATGAAGTTCTCGAACAATTACGTCAAGATAAAACCTTAAGTACTGTCCCTTTTCTGTTTTTGACTTCGATGATTGATCGGCATAGTATTCGTAGGGGCATGGCTTTAGGTGCTGATGATTATTTAGAAAAGCCCTGCACCAAAGATGAATTACTAGAGGCGATCTCTGTCCGCCTAGGTAAACAAAAAGCTATAGAACAACGCTTTGAAGAGAAAATGGAAGCGTTACGAACCAGCATTACCCTATCTCTGCCCCATGAGTTACAGACTCCGCTTTCAGGAATTATGGGGCTGTCAGAATTAATGATGCTCCAAAGCGAAGAGTTACTTCCCCCCGAGGTTTATGAATATGCAGATGGTATTCATAAATCGGCAAATCGTCTCTATCGACTGATCCAAAACTATCTGCTCTACAGCCGCTTAATAGTCATGCGATCGCAAGATATGACTAGATTTATCTCGACATATCCCTGCAATAGCCAAATGATCATCAGTCATCTGAGCCAACGCAAGGCAAAATCTTGCGATCGCCCAGATGACTTGAAGCTAGATCTTGTCGAATTTGATCTCGCCATGTCGTCGGAATATTTAACTAAAATTGCCGAAGAATTAATCGATAATGCCTTTAAATATTCCCAAAAAGGTAGCAAAATAGTTCTCAGCAGTCAGGTTACTGACAGTGTATGGATATTCAATATTCATGATAGTGGGCGTGGCATGAGCGATCAGCAAATCGCCGATATCGGGGCATTTATGCAGTTTGAGCGCCAATTTTATGAACAACAGGGCATGGGACTAGGCTTATCTCTAGCGAAGATTTTAGTTGAATTTTATGGCGGTAATATCGATATTCAAAGCCAAGAAAACTTAGGTACAAATCTTTGTATTTCAATTCCACTTTAAACAAAAGAGAGTGGCGGCGCTTCGTGCCGCCACTCTCTTTTGGGTACTGACTATAGCTATATAACCTAAAAAAGCTATGATCTAGCTAGATCCATCTAGTCAGAAATAGCAAAATGTCGGTTGTCCCATCCCATCGCAAGGCAAAAGCTCTTGGAGATGTCCAGCGTCGCCCTGCCAAAGAGTTGTGCAGCGAGTGCGGTCTCTGTGATACCTATTACATCCATTACGTCAAAGAAGCTTGTGCATTTATCACACAGCATATTGACGAACTCGAAACGCAGTCTCATGGGCGATCGCGTGATCTCGATAATGAACAAGAATTATATTTCGGCGTGCATCAAGAAATGATCGCCGCGCGTAAAACTGAGCCGATCGAGGGCGCACAATGGACAGGAATTGTGTCAACTCTTGCGATCGCAATGCTAGAGCGTGGCTTAGTCGATGGCGTGGTCTGTGTGCAATCGAGTAAAGATGATCGATTTAAGCCCCAGCCGATAATTGCGCGTACCCGTGAGGAAATATTGGCAGCGCGGGTGAATAAACCCACTCTTTCGCCAAATCTCTCTGTTTTAGAACAAATTGAGCAATCGGGGATCAAGCGATTATTAGCGATCGGCGTGGGTTGCCAAATTCAAGCATTACGCACGGTCGAGAAAGAGCTAGGGCTAGAAAAGCTCTATGTATTGGGTACACCTTGTACGGATAATGTAACAAGATCGGGATTGCAGAAATTTCTCGACACCACCAGCCGATCGCCTGAAACCGTCGTGCATTACGAATTCATGCAGGATTTCAATGTGCATTTTAGGCATTCTGATGGCTCCACCGAGCAAGTCCCATTTTTTGGGCTAAATACGAAAGAACTCAAGGATGTATTTGCCCCCTCTTGCATGACCTGCTTTGACTACACCAATGCTCTCGCTGATATCGTGGTGGGCTATATGGGCGCAACCTTCGGCTGGCAATGGATCGTAGTCCGTAACGAGACTGGCAAAGAAATGCTGGAATTGATTAAAGATCAATTGCAAACCCAGCCTGTCATCTCTGGTGGCGATCGCCGTGCGGCGGTGCAGCAAGGTATCTCGGCATATGACAATGCGATGACGATTCCGATTTGGCTGGCTTGGATCATTAGTTTTGTGGTCAATAAAGTTGGTCCCAAAGGTTTGGAATATGGCAGATTTTCCATCGATTCGCACTTTGTTCGTAATTTCCTATATGTACGCCGTAACTATCCTAAAAAGCTAGAGGCTCATGTCCCCGAATTTGCGAAGCGGATTATTGCTCAGTACCAGTTGCCCAAAGTTTAAATAAATGGCGGCGCTTCGCGCCGCCATTTATTTAGCTAACACCTAACAACCTGTTAGGTGTTAGCTATTTTTTATATTTAAAAATCCCTAACAGCTTGCAAGGTGACCGATCGCCACAGTAACGACTAATCTAATTACATCAAACAAGTAGCTTTTTCAAATGACTTGATCAATGGGCTTGATTAGTTCAGGGCAAACCTATGACCACCGCAACATTCGCCGTCAACTCCAATATTTCTGAGCAATCTGGCAACACCTATACTCACAAAGTCCGTGAGTTTTCGGCAGAAGACAAAACCACGACCCTCGAACTACTCAAGCAATATCGCCAAGCACCATCCACATATTTACGCGATCGCCTTGTGCGTTTAAATATCGGGCTAGTCAAAAAAGAAGTACATTTTTGGGCTGATCGCCACTCTGAGCTACATGACGATTTATTGCAAGTGGGGGCGCTTGGTCTAATCGGAGCCGTTGATCGTTTTGAACTAAATCGTGGTTATGCTTTTAGTTCTTTTGCTGTTCGCTACATTCGCGGCGAAATTCAACATTATCTACGCGACAAAAGCTCTTCAGTCCGCATCCCCCGCCGTTGGATGGATTTGCAACAACAGTCAGTGCGGGTGATGCAAAAATTACGCAATACTTTGCAAAGGGAACCTTGCGCTCAGGAGGTTGCCAATGCTCTCGGAGTCACGCTAATCGAATGGCAAGAAGCAAAACTAGCTTGTCAAAACCGCGCTCCTTTAAGTCTTGATGCACCAATTCGTTCTGAAGAAGAAGATTCTTCTTCTATCGGTGATCTCGTTGCTGATCCTAAGAGCAATATACAATCGCAACAAGATGAGAAGTTCCGTTTACATCAAGCTCTATCACTTCTAGAACAACGCACCAGAGAAATCGTCGAATTTGTATTTATCGAAGATCTTCCTCAAAGAGAAGTTGCGAAGATGCTAGGGGTGAGTGCCGTCACAATTTCACGTCAACTCAAAAAAGGCTTGTCAACTTTACGCGGTGTATTAGAAGCTGAAGCTTGCTAGATATTTTATTCTATAGCTACTCCCTTCTCAGTGAAAGCAATACTTCGGACAGTTTTGAAAAACGAGAAAAAAAGCTATTCATCGTATAAGGTGCAAGTGTTGAATCAAAACACCAAATGAATAGCATTACAGACATAATACCGAAGGTAGCAAGCAAAACACAACGGAAATTTCTGACAATCCTGTTTTCGACAATCATGGTGATTTGTGGAAAAGTGAACTTCACAAATCTGAGCCGATATAGCGAAATCAGCGAGCGCACCTATCGAAGGCAGTTTTCGCGTTCATACAACTTCATAAAAGGGAATGCAGAGATCATCGCAAAAGCGATCACAGCAACAGCCCGCCAGATCATAGCGATAGACTGTTCATTTGTGTCAAAAAGTGGCAAAGCAACTTATGGAATCGAATATTTCTACAATGGGAGTGCAAGCCGAGCCGAAAAAGGATTAGAGATATCGGTAATCGCGATTGTCGATGTTGATGCTAAACAAGGATATGCGGTATCAGTACAGCAAACACCACCCGCTCAACCAGAATCAAAGAGAACAAGAATAGATTGGTATCTCGAACAACTAGCAGCGACCAAACCCTACTTACCAAAATCAGTACATCATGTCGTCAGTGATGGATTTTATAGCAAAATCAAGTGGGTTGATGGTGTCGTTGCACTAGGATTAGATGCCATTGGCAAGTTACGTTGTGATGCAGATATGCGCTACGTCTATACGGGTGAGCAGAAGCCTTTTGGTAGACCACGCAAGTACGATGGCAAGGTGGACTTGACCGATGTCAGTCGGATGACTTTAGTATCCGAAATTGAACCACTGCTTTACCTTTATACGGTCGAAGTCTGGGTGATAAGCATGAAACGTAAAGTCCGTCTTGCTTTTCTACGAGATTGTCGTCATCCAAATCGGGTCGGGCAAGTTTTGCTGTTCTCCACCGATATCAATCTTGATACATCGGAGATTCTTTGTTTCTACAAATCTCGCTTTCAGATTGAATTCATCTTTCGTGACGCTAAACAGTTTACAGGGTTAACCGATTGCCAAGCTCGTGATTTGACTAAGCTTGACTTTCATTTCAACGCTAGTTTGATGGCTCTTAATCTTGCCAAGTTTGATGCTTGGCAACTTCATCTTGCATCTCATTCTCTCAAACCTTTTGTTTTCTCTATGGCGAGCTACAAACGTCTGGCTCTCAATCGTCATCTCCTTGACCGCTTTATTTCCCTGTTAGATTTAGACCTTACTTTGATTAAATCTCACCCTAATTTCCACAAACTTTGCTCTTACGGCTCTATCTCTGGCTAACTTTGTCCGTAGTATTGTTGTATCGAGATCTTGAGACCATTCTAGCTTTGATCCCAACCCAAGAAGATGGAGTTAGATTACAAAATCGTTATCTGGAGTTACGAGAAAACTTATTTTTGTTCTTGGATGACCCGACGATACCACCAACAAATAATGCAAGCGAACAAGCACTAAGGTGGAGTGTCATATTTAGGAAAATCACAAATGGGTTTCGTTCTAATTGGGGACGAGATTTATTTGCGATGATTCGCTCTATTGTCAATACTGGAAGGCGACAAGGTTTATCTGCTTTTGAGTCGATTCTTGCTGCTTTGAATCCCCTCAAATCCTTGTTTGCTCTAAGTTGAGCAATTACTTAAATAGTATGGGTGTCCTCTATTGCTATGAATTAAAACGATATCAAGAAGCACTCCCCTGTTTTGAAAAAGCATTGGAAGTAATGCAGAAACTCGATATCAAAGGCAATCTAGCTATTTGTGCTGCGAATATATTCAATTGCCATATTTACTTAAAAAATAAACAGCAAGCAGAGTTCTATCTCAATATGGCTAAGTCACTTGCCGCCCAATCAGATTCTTTAGAAGATAAAGGAATAGTGACAATGGCGATCGCAAATGCTTATTGGGGACGTGATCAGATTTGGCACAAAGCATGGGGAATCGTCTTAGCGATAAAAGCGCTGATCCTGACTCCAGCTTGGCGCAGCGTCAATGGGCGGATAGCAATGCAAGTTGCCATTAAACAGATATTTGGCTTGTCTATTTAATAGAAATGCTAATTTTTCTAATCACAAAAGGAATGAAAACCCAGCCAAGAATGCCATAGAAAGAAGCCCCGATCGCTAACAATGGAAAAGAAAAACCTTGATCGTAGATAGAGCCAGACGCCAATAATCGCCCCAAACGTAGCTGCGAGATTTATGACAGAAACAAAGCAAGCATAAAATGTACCCCCAATCAGTTCTGGACAAGCACGAACAAAAACTTCTGAAAGACTGAGAAAGGCAATAATGGCAGCACAATTACTAAAGACTTGAACAAGGATGGCGCTATTTTTGTCAAAAATAAAAGCGATCGCAAAAGTCGAAAGTACACTAGCAAACACCGCCAGTTTGAGTAACATATTCTGATGAAACTGGCGAAACCAAATACCAAAGGCAATCGCACCCAATCCCACCCCCAAGAAGCCAAATGCTCCCAAAACGCCAAAAAAGTCTTCAGAAAATTTCAGTACATCGCGTTGGTAATACAATAGCGGAGGTAGTGGCATAGTCCCAAGCAAAAATACAAAACTTGCGATCGCTAAAAAACTTGACGATCTTAACGCCTCCCAAATCTTTAAAAATACAAAAAACAAAGGTTTGTAGATATCAAAATCGGTTGGGTGACATATTGTTACGCTAATTAACCAAAAATTTGCGATCCCAAGGCTTGCACATGCGTCATCTTTTGGTATGATTAAAATCCGCGCAACGAAGCAATCAACTTTATCAAAGTTTTTTGTCCTGTTAAGCGAGGAGAGATGGCCGAGTGGTTGAAGGCGCAGCACTGGAAATGCTGTTTAGGAGTAATTTTAACGAGGGTTCGAATCCCTCTCTCTCCGTTCTAAAAATAACCTTAGCCCAAATTTGTAAGGTTGCGGCCCTGTGGGGCGCAACCTTACAAATTTGGGCTTTGTCATGCTTTATACACCACCTTGGCATCTCACTAATGGGCTGCTAATGACCCTTTATACGGCTTTGCGAGTAAGCAAAAAATGGGAAACCTACACGGTTGAGCCAGAACCCATTTATCAAGAACATATTTTTACAGGCGCAAATGGTGTGCCGATCTTTGGCAAATATGCAATTCCCAAAAATGCTAGAGGAACCATTGTCGGAACCTACGGCATTACAGGGGATTTAGATAATCAATGGTTTCTTAAAATTCTTGGACGTAAGGCGATCGCAAAAGGATATGCCGTTGTGTTATTTGATTGGCGAGCGCATGGCAAAACTGCTGAGCTTTCACCAGCACTGACCTCCGATGGACTTTATGAGGGCGAAGATTTTATTCGGATCGCCAATACTGCTAAACAGCTAGGATGTCCATCACCATTTTGGTTAATGGGCTATTCCCTTGGTGGGCAATTGGCTTTGTGGGGGATCAAGGCGGGTGAAGCGATCGCAGATTGGGGAAGTGATCTCGAAATTACATCTGCGGATATTGCAGGTGGTGCAGTCATCTGTCCTAGTGTTGACTCCAATCGATCGCTGACTTATTTAGTCAAAGACGACCTAGGGAAATTTCTCGAAAAGGCGATCGCGCGTGAATTAAAGAAGCTAGGGCGCGGCATGGCGAAAATGCATCCTGAAGCGATTGATCGGGATGCGGTGGAAAGAGCTAACAGCATTTGGGGATTTGATAATGAATTGACGATCGCAAAATTAGGCTTTGACTCGGTAGAGGCATATTACGATGCTAGTTGTCCGTTATATTTCATGCCACATTTGCAAAAGCCAACTTTTATTCTTTATGCTGCCGACGATCCGATGTTTGATCCCGCTATTATTTCAGACTTAGAAAAAATTGCTCAAGACAACCCCGCGATCAAGTTAATGGTCACAAAGTACGGCGGTCATGTTGGCTATGTCAGTAGTAAAACATGCCAGAACCAATATTGCGATCGCGATCGTTGGTGGGCTTGGAATCGCATTTTTGAATGGATAGAATCCTTCGCAAACCCAAACCCGTAAGGTTGCGCCCCACAGGGG
>JAYUSC010000101.1:0-2210 GCA_043755885.1 Pseudanabaena sp.
AGCCGCGCCACAAAAAATTGGTTCCTAAACTGCACAACCCTAACTAAATTCTATGCAACCACCAAATTTACATAATTGCGATCGCTTAGAAATTCTTGCTTATTTTCAACGCGCTTGGCAAATCGAAGATTGCTTGCTAAAAAGTTTAATTAATCCCGAAACTTTTTATACGAATCCCGATCCTTTACGCAATTTGTTGATTTTTTATCTCGGTCATTCAGCAGTCTTTTATATCAACAAATTAGTTAGCGTCGGTTTAATCACGGCGCGAATCAATCCAGATTTTGAGGTTCTCTTTGAGATCGGAGTCGATCCCGAAAAGCCTGATCATATAGCTGGTATTTTTGCCAGTTTACGACAAGCGGAAGTTACCGCAGTTTGGGAATATCGCCAGCAAGTGTATGACAGGATTTGTGGATTTATTAAAAATATTGCGATCGCATTGCCAATCAATCAAGAACATCCGCTTTGGGCGCTAATGATGGCGCTCGAGCATCAATATATTCATATCGAAACCTCATCGATGTTAATTCGCCAATTGCCAGTTGAGCAACTGCAACGTCCCGCAAGTTGGGAATATGCTCCTGCCAATGGCTATACCACCGAAAACGAGATGATTGAAATTAAGGGTGGAGAAGTCCGATTAGGCAAACCCCAAGACTCAAATATCTATGGTTGGGATATTGAATATGGCGATCGCAATGTGAATGTGGAGACATTTCAAGCGAGTAAATATCTAATTACCAATGCCGAATTTCTTGATTTTGTCAAAGATGGCGGCTACGAAAATCAAGATTATTGGCATGAACAATCATGGGATTGGAAAGTTGAGAACAAAATTAAGCATCCTAAATTCTGGATTCCTCTCGATCAGAATGTTGGCGCGTTGCGCCAACATTCTGATCATCCTCAATACAAATATCGCGCCATGTTTGACGAGCTAGAAATGCCCTTTGATTTTCCTGTCGAAGTAAATCACTATGAAGCGATCGCCTATTGTCGCTGGAAAGGCAATAATACTCGTCTAATGAGTGAGGCAGAATGGCATCTCGCAACTTATGGACGAACCCAAAGTCTTCCTAAACTGCAACCAGAAACAAATTTTAATCTCAATTTAAAATTTGCTTCACCTAGCCCTGTTGGTTATTGCGATCGCCACCAAAGCCATACAGGATTATCTGACTTGCGCGGCAATGTTTGGGAATGGCTGAGCGATCATTTAACGCCGCTTACAGGCTATCAACCCCATTATCTCTATGAGAGCTATTCCGCATCATATTTTGATACTAAGCACAATATGATGGCTGGCGGCTCATGGATTACAAGTGGAACCGAAGCTGAGAAGTATTACCGTAATTGGTTTCGTCCCAATTTTTATCAACATGCAGGTTTTAGAATAGCTTTATAGAATCTTGCCTGCGAAGCAGGCAAGATTCTATAAAGCTATTGTTTTTTTAGTGAGGGCGCAAAGCGTTTGACAAAATAATGTATTCACAAAAAATTGAACCACAAGCAGGGCAAGAGTCGGTCTGGGATTATCCACGTCCTGCGATTTTAGAAGACACAACTAAACATATTCGCATCATTTGCAATGGTGTGCTACTAGCTGAAACAAGCCAAGCTAAGCGCGTTCTCGAAACCAGTCATCCGCCTTGTTATTACATTCCTATCGAAGATATCAAAATGGAGTATCTCGTCGAAACTTCACGGCGGACAATGTGCGAATGGAAAGGGATTAGCCAATATTATGATATTGCGATCGCAGATAAATATATCCAAAATGCGGGATGGCGATATTCTGTCCCCACTCCCAATTTCGTGGATATCCAAAACTCGATTAGTTTCTACGGTAGTCTCATGGATACTTGCTATGTCAATGACGAGTTAATTACACCGCAGGCAGGTGATTTCTACGGCGGCTGGATTACCTCAGATATCGTGGGACCATTTAAAGGCGAAGTAGGAACTTGGGGCTGGTGATTATCGCAGTTTTGATGTAGTTGGTTACGCTGAGTGCGATCGCTTGAGTTGTGAAAGTATTGAGATTAGATTAGATCCTACATTCAGCAGGTAGTTTATGACAAAAAATAATATTTACGAGATGAAGCCCCAAGGAATTGCAAAATGAGATTCTGCCTATCAGAGAGCTTAATCTAAAACTTAACATGGTCAAGAAAGACTAAATGAACAGAGAGAAAGCACTGAAGAAT
>JAYUSC010000102.1:0-5088 GCA_043755885.1 Pseudanabaena sp.
GCCGCCAAATTCTCATGTTGTTGCGCCAAACTTGGGGATTGTGAAAACTTATTTCAACATCGAACCTTTAATCACTAAGGTTGAACAAGATGCAGTACAAGCATTTGAGCAATATCCAAATACACCCGCACGGATTGTAGCCACTTCTCTTGGTGGAGTGATTTGGGTTGAAGCATTATCCCGTAATCGAAAATGGTGGTCAAAGATTGAATCATTAGTGCTTGTGGGATCGCCTATCGGTGGTTCAGATCTTGCCCGAATGATCGATCCTTTTGGATGGGGTATTGGCATGGCTAAATATCTGGGAGAAAATCGGCGACCTTTGGCAGAGAAAATCACGGCAGTAATTCCAACATTAGTAGTAGCAGGAAATACTACAGGTGGTAGTGATGGAACTGTTACCATTGAGTCCACTAGACTTAAACACGCTCATTTTGTCTGCATAAATGGCGTGAGCCATCCCGCATTAAAATCTGCTCCTGCGGTAGCTAGAGCAATTCAAGTGTTTTGGGAAAAGCCCAGAAAACCTTTGCCAGCGCCAAATACTACCCTAATTTCAGAGTTAATAGATCATTTTCGTAACGTACAAGGTATCACCGATGCCAATTCGGCAGATGTGCAATATTCCAAGATCATACATTCCTTTACCGATGGGACTACAATACGAACTTGGATAAACGGATTTGGTGTCTATCATGTCTTTATCGTCAATTCAGATAGAAGATGCCAATATGCTGGATTTGTTGGCTGGGTACACATTGCTGGTCTAGAAACAGCTATAGAGAAAGCAAAAAAAATATTTTGAGAATATCAGCCTTATGAAGATATAAATTTGACTTTTATCTTCTAATTCCTATAATATTGTCGTCATCCTATTCGTTACCTAAAAATATGCTAGATCCCTTCAATTCTCTTTTAGGTGCTATCAATCCTCTTACTCAAGTCTATGAAAAGATTCATGATTCCGTTGATCAATGGAATAGCCCTGCACAAACTGCTAATCAGATATCGAGTGTTGCTGAACAAGTGGTAGATCTACTTAATGAAGTAGAAGGTATGACTCAAGCTCACAGTAGAGATTTCAAAAACGCAACTCCCAGATTTACTCTTCGCGATGGTTCTGTCCTAAAGATTTTTAAAAATCCTGTAGGTGTTAATCATGTATTTATTGCGGATGATCAAGGAAATATGATTTTCGGTGGTTTTGTTGGCTGGATTCACGCAGATGGACTAAACCAAGCTATAGCAACAGTTAGACGCGATTTCACTTAGTTTTAACTCTTGGGTTTTTAAGCGATCGCTGTTTAGTTGATTTTTTTGAGGGGCGATCGCTGTTTATGGGATGGATAGGCGATCGCAGTGACTAAAAACTAATTACCGTAAAGCCTCTCTGACGGTTTCGATAGGCAGAAAAACAGACAAAGTTTCATCAAAAGGGATAAAACCAAATTTCTGAATATAGTAACCCTGTTTAATCTGGTTACTAGGATCGATACGGATCGCGTAAATAGCAATATCAAGGATTCTCAAAAAAGCATCTCGCATCAAAACCTGACCGATACCCATCCCCTGACAACTTTTATTGTAATTGCTCAACCTAGAAAGAATCAAGGTTTCAGCCAATAAATCATCTCAAAAAACGCCTAAATGACACTATTCTCATTAAGTAAGTAATGACTTACTGAAATACAAACAAAACAAGAGTGCAATTAATTTTTTGGTGGTCATTTTTCGTTGATTTTACTACGTTGAGCAGTTACCTTGATTCAAATGCTAAGCCAGATTTTTAAAGATTGTGAAAGTATTTCTGAATCAGAATTAGTTAGCTGACCAACTTGTTTGATCACTAAACTTTTGTTTACTGTGTATATTCCACGCTTGACTGCTGTAACAACGTTAAGCCCTGCTACCGACCAATTGGGTAGGATAAATTCTCCCTCCAGCAATCCTGATGTTTTGCTAGTCAACGGCACGATCAGAATATCTTGAGAAATATGTGGCGCACTGACTACAACCGCAGGTCTAACTTTGGCGTTAGATAAATCCGAAAAAGGATATCGAACTAAAATGACGCTATTTTTAGAGTAATTGGGCATAGACATCATCTTCAATATTGTCCCAAACTGCATCAAGTGATGTTTGACTTGCCTGAAGCCAAAATTCAGATTCGTAATCAGATGCAAGTACAGTTACTAGTATCCTTGAGCCTTCTAGCAGTTCTGAAGCCTCTAGCAATTCAATTTTTCCATTTTGAACGGTAGCCCAAAGAGTTTTTAGCATATCTCATAGACTTGAACAGCTTTAGTCTAATTATATAGTTGTTGTTAGCTGAAACCGCTAGACAGACTCATTTATGGTTAATTTAGATAAGGTAAAGCTTGATGAGTGACTATATTTTCTGAAGCTTTACCATAAAAAAGCCGTCCATGTCATGTTCATGGGGTAAAACTTTTACCCAGCCCCGATCGCAAACAAAGTGAGCCGCAGGATTATTCGCATCGGGTGGCACAATTTGCCAATCGGGATGATTTTCTAGAAATTGCGTAATTACTTCTTCGTTTTCAGCAGGATGTAATGTGCAGGTGCTGTAAACAATTACGCCTTCAGGTTTAACCCATTGAATTGCACGATCAAGAATTTCAGATTGAGTCTTGGCTAACTTGTAAGGCTCGTCAGGAGTTTGTCGCCAACGCGCATCGGCATGACGATGTAGTGTTCCTAGTCCAGAGCAAGGCACATCAAGCAACACGCGATCGCACTTACCTTCTGGGATGCCTACAAACTCACGCGCATCAACCTCAAGGGTTTGGACATTGGTGATCCCCAGCCGCGCTGTATTTTGATCGACTTTTTTGAGACGACTTGCCAGACGATCTAGGGCATAAACTTTGCCAGTATTTTTTAAGCGATCGCTAATATGCGTGGTCTTACCACCTGGGGCAGCACAGGCATCAATAATGATCTCATTGGGCTGGGGATCAAGCAGATAGGTAACTAACTGGGCGCTCGCATCTTGGACTGACCACCAACCTTCTTTAAATTTCGGTAATTTGCTCACATCTCCCGCACCTTGCTCCACGCGAATACCATCGGGCAAATGGGGAATAGGCTCAGCTTTGATTTCAGCTTCGGCAAACGCGGCTAGAACTTGATCCCGCGTTGCCTGTAAAAGATTGACCCGTAAATCGAGATGCGGTGTTTGATTAAACCAATTACAAATATTTGCGATCGCTTCTTGTCCGAATTCTTTTTGCCATAGCTCAATCAACCATTCAGGATAGCTATAAAAACTGGCGGGATCAGTGATTTTGGCAAGAATATCTTCCTTCTCTTTGGCTCTGAGTATCGATCGCATGATCCCATTCGTAAAGCCAGATAATCCCTTTAAATTATTCTCTTTGACCAATTCCACCGTGGTATGGACGATCGCTGAGGGCTTAATGCGATCAAGAAAACATAGTTGGTAGATACCAATCTGTAAGATTATTAGTAAGTCTGGTGGTAATTTTGCAGTTGGTTTTTGCGAGAAGTTTTGCAAAACCGCTTGCAGTGTTTTTTGGCGGCGCGTACATCCATAAACTAGCTCGGTAATCAGGCGGCGATCGCTCTCTGGAAGAGTTGGATTTTCTTGTCGCGATCGCGAAAGCGTACAGTCAAGCGCCACATCAGCATAAGCATTGCGTCTTTGAATCAAACGCAGCGCTTCTAAAGCAATCTGCCGAGAATTCTTACTCGTCATCGGCAATTTAGTTTGGCTATTTAATAAGGTCAAGGTATAGGGCTATTTATAAGGTTTGAGTGACAGGATTCAAGAATTATCAAAATTAAATGTTTGCACTGTAGACAAATGCAGTCATTATTTGGTATCTAAGAGCGTATATTCAGTTGATTTTTAATCATCTGTGACAAAGCTGTAAAAAGCTACTGATCTAAAATTCGATCTAAAAAAAGTGTGATGGTTACTGTGGGTGTGAGGAGCGGCAATGGTTGATACTGGTGTGAGAGTTAGGAAAGCAAAATTTCCAACAGGAAGTAGCCTAGCACTTGGTTTAGCAATCGGTTTAATAAGTTTAATTGTTGGTGTCGATCTTTTCTTGAATCCTAATATAAGTTCAAGCCTACTCTTACCATTCACCTTTGGGGGGGCTGGCGTGGCAACGTTAGGTGCTTTTGCCGTGCCAATGTTGCGTCGGCTCAAGGCGGGACAGATCATCCGTGAAGATGGACCACAGGCTCACCTCAAGAAACAAGGTACGCCGACCATGGGTGGGATATTTATTATACCCGTGGGACTTTTATTAGCGTTGGTATGGTCGGGCTTTAATGACAAAGTAGTTGCTTGCAGCTTACTAACCCTCTCTTTTGGCTTTATCGGCTGGCTAGATGATTGGAAAATCTTGCGTCGCCACTCTAATAAAGGTTTATCCCCGCGCTCTAAAATTTTGTTGCAAACATTTTTTTCAGCTTGTTTTTGTGTGTGGTTAGTATTAACCCAAAACTGGCAAGCGATCGCAACGGTTAATTTGCCATTGAACTTTGTGATTCCGCTTGGCTTATTGTTCTTTCCCCTTGCCCTATTTGTATTCCTTGGCAGCAGCAATGCGACTAACCTTACTGATGGTCTTGATGGGCTAGCAGGTGGTACGGGTGCGATCGCCTTATTTGGGATGGCAATACTACTTTTCCCACAAAATAAAGAACTCGCGATTTTTTGCATGTGCCTCAGTGGTAGCTATTTAGGCTTCCTCTGGCACAATCGCTATCCTGCGCGGGTATTCATGGGTGACACAGGTTCACTCGCTTTAGGTGGAGCGCTAGCTTCGACGGCGATTCTAGGCAACTTGCTCTGGGCTTTTTTAATTATTGGCGCAATCTTTATCTGGGAATCAATCTCGGTAATTGCTCAAGTTGGCTATTACAAGGCAACCAAAGATGAAACTGGGATGGGTAAACGCCTGTTCAAAATGGCTCCTTTTCATCATCACTTAGAGTTAAGCGGCTGGCATGAGTTACATGTGGTCAGATTCTTTTATCTCACAGGTGGTTTTCTCGTTGCGATCGCAATTTTAATCAGCAAACTTGCTTAAC
>JAYUSC010000103.1:0-5082 GCA_043755885.1 Pseudanabaena sp.
ATGTCGTTACAAAGCTCAGCGTGCTTCCGATGCAATAGCAGGATTAGCTGAGAAGCCCACCCTATACTCGTCCGCGAGTTAGGGATGGGAGTCGTCACAATCAATATCCGTTACCACGATTGAACCCATAAAGTGACTACTTTCACTATCACACAGATCAATTAAGTCCGTAAGGAACGGAAATTTAATAAAACCCAAAATTGGTTCGGCGGGCGAAGCCCGCCGAACCAATTTTGGGCTTTATTAAATTTTCATTCCTTATTTATTGCGATCGCTTATATTTCGTCAGGATTAATTCTAAGCGAACTCAGCATTTCAGTGAAATGACAAAATACCGTCAGGTAAAGTTGAAATTGCGGCGGGACGCATCTCGTAGGGAATCGGTACATACTCACCATTCTGCAAACGCACACCCTGTAATGATGTTGGATTCAAATACTCCCCAGATGGATCATCTTGAAAGGCGATCGCATACTGGAAGTCGGGTATTTTCGGCGATCGCTTCTTATAGCATTTTGGTATAGTTGCCATAATGCTCAATAACTCAAATGCCAAAAAGACGAGAGACGACTCTTTGCGCCGCCCTCTTCTTTTTGGCTTAAAAAATTGCTACCGTTATACGGGTTTATTCGCACATTGATTTAAAACTTGATGAGCGTGCTGGGTGCAGTGACCACATTGAGTCCCCAACATAGTTAATTCCGATAGTCTCGCGATCGAACTGGCTCCCTTATCAACCGCTTGCTGTATATCTTTTTCGGTTATGGCATGACAGATACAAACGTACATTTGCGTTTTGACTCTTTTAGAAATTATTGAATTTTATTGCAAGTAATTCTCATTATTGATGATGATGGCAAATTAGTCAAGCATCATATTGCATGCTTCACAGACACGCAAATTTGGAAATTATCTATTGAAAATGCTATAAATAATCTCATATCACTAGACAAGTTAGGATTGTTGACGATGCAAGGACATTTAGATGTAAAGCGTCAGTTAAATGAGGCTCTCAAGGCTCAACTGACAGCAATTAACCAATATTTTCTCCATGCACGGATGTGCAAAAACTGGGGGTTGAATCAGCTTAACGATCGCGAATACAAGTACTCGATCAAAGCGATGAAGCAAGCAGATTATTTGATCGAACGAGTGCTTTTTTTGGAAGGACTTCCCAATTTGCAACAATTAGGGAAACTCCTGATCGGCGAGAATGTACCTGAATTGTTACAAAATGATCTAACCATATGTACAGAGATTCGTGATGGGCTGAAAGCTGCTGTGGTGACCTGCGAGACTCAGCAAGATTTTGTCAGCCGTGATTTGTTTGCCAAACTGGTAGAAGATACCGAAGAACAAATTGATTGGCTGGAGTCACAAATTTGGCTGATTGAGAATTCGGGCTTGCCCAATTTCTTACAGTCGATGATTTAGCAGTCTGACGAATTGATGCAACTTGCGATCAATTATGGAAATATATACTTTAGAAATTAATTAAGGAAAATCATGAAAGGTAGTGAAAAAGTCTTACAGCAATTATCGAAGTTGTTGCGTAGTGAATTGGCGGCGCGAGATCAGTACTTTACTCACTCACGGATGTATTTGGATTGGGGACTGAATAAGCTGTATGAGCGGATCAATCATGAAATGCAGGATGAAACCCAACATGCAGCTTTATTGATTGAACGCATCCTCTTTCTGGGTGGTACACCTGACCTATCGCAGCAGGATGGACTCAATATCGGTAAAACTGTGCCAGAAATGTTGCACAACGATTTGGATTATGAATATAAGGTAATTGCTGATCTAAAAATTGCGATCGCAATTTGCGAGAGCGAGCAGGACTATCAAAGCCGCAAGATTTTGCTAGGTATTCTCACGGATACTGAAGAAGATCATACCTATTGGCTAGAGAAGCAGATCAAGTTGATCGAGCAACTCGGTTTACCCAATTATTTGCAATCACAAGCTTAAGATCTACTGACATCAAGTAGCGGCAGGTATCTCATACGTCATGAAGTCGTAAGCAGGAATGGTATTCGCAAAAATCATTCTTGCTTCATTGACTAAATCTTCCAATAAAATGGGATTGCCAGGGGAATAGCGAGGACTAAAATGGGTCATGATTAATTGCTTCGCATTAGCCAATAACGCCACCTGTGCTGCCATCGTGCTAGTAGAGTGCAACCGCTGAAAAGCCATATCGGAATCTTGATGGGCAAAGGTGGACTCATGGATCAGTACATCAGCATTCTGAGCAAGTTCTACTGAGCTATCACAAAAAATTGTATCCGTGCAGTAAGCAATCTTCCGTCCGATTTGAGGAGCGCCACAAAATTCTTTACCATTAATCTTGCGTCCATCGGGAAGCGTAACTGTTTTACCCTGCTTCAATTCACCAAATATAGGACCTGGAGGGATATTCATGGCGATCGCTTTATCGACATCAAACTTGCCAGCGCGATCGCGTTCTACCAAACGGTAACCATGCGCTGTCACCTTATGTTTGAGCGGAGCTGCCATCATATAAAATTCTGAATCCTCACAAACTAGCCCTGCTTTAACCTTATGCACCTTGATCGAATAGGAGAGGCGCGTCTCGCTATAGCGCAAACAAGCATCGAGATAGTCCCCCAATCCTGATGGACCATAAATATCAATGTGACTGACATTTCCTGCCATGCCACAACTTGCCAACAAGCCTGGTAAACCAAAAATATGATCGCCATGCATATGCGTAACAAAAATCTTCGTGATTTGGCTAATTTTGACATCACTTCGCAGCAACTGGTGCTGGGTTGCTTCGCCACAATCGAGCAACCAAACTTCGGCACGTTGAGGTAACCGTACCGCCACACTGGAGACATTGCGCCCGCGTGTAGGCACGCCCGAACTAGTACCGAGAAAGGTGATTTGCATATTTAGTCATCTACAAAAATCTCAATGCGGCGGTTACCTTTACTATTACTGTCACCAGCACTGCTAGCCAAGGGACGACTAGCACCATAACCAACTACCATCCAATAATAGTTTTGTTCGCCGCGCAGTCTTGCCAAATATTCCCTAACGGCGGCGGCTCGTAGATAGGATAGAGTTAGCGCGTCTTTCAGATTACTTACATCCATATGCCCGTTAATCCGTATCTTTTTGCCAGTTGCCAATGGCAATTGGGCGGCTACTTCATCTAGTAAGCGAAAACTTTCTGGACGAATGCTAGCTTTATTTGCCTCAAACAGAGCATCAGCCGAGAGCGTAAACTGCTGCTTTTTGTAATTTAGAAAGTTAAATGAAGGTTGCCATACTAAATCTGGACGCACAAAGGCGATCGCAACACCAATACTCAACCCTGCGATCGCACTTACACCCAAAACAGCGCTACGAATCAAAAAGGTCACAGCAGAGCGCCCCGTTTGTCTCAAATCGCCAGACGGCTTACCCGAAGATTTACCTATTGACTTATCTGGAGTCGGTAAATTTGCCACGATTATTTCTTCTTTGCTTTAGAGCTAACAGTCGTATCGATCAGTTCTAACTCTGTTGCGCGAAATGACACAATCTTTTCCCAGTTACCGCCACCAAAAATTACGGCAACACGCTCATCGGTCACTCGTTGTACCTGTCCTTGAAATCCGTAATAGGTGTCACCTTCATTGACGACCCGCACCGCAGAACCTGGAAAAATAATTGGCTGCATACTCTTTTCAAAACTCCTTGCTATGGGTTTAACTAGGCTCATTCTATATCTTTTGAAGCCCATCCGAGCAGATTCGATAGCCAGCCACGTTTTTGTGGCGGGGGCAAAGGTGCTTTTTTGGTAGTCGCAGGATTGGGCTTAGACTCACTTTTACTATTGTTTTTATTGTTAGTTTGGCTAGGGTTTGGATTACTAAGATCATTGATATGCCTTAGCGCCAATGGATCATTGGGATTAATCTGAAGCGATCGCTGAAAGCTAACTTTTGCCATTTGTGGCTGATTGATATTTTTGTAAACCACACCGAGCATGGCGTGACACTTACTATTGCTCTGATCGAGTTGGAGGATCTCTCGCAAATCCTTGAGAGCTGATTTCCAATCGCCCTGACTTATGTATACTTCACAGATTTTTAAGCGATCGCTAATTGCACCAGTATCATGTTCCTCAATTCTAGTTTGAATTATAGTTTCATCAGGTTCGGGTTTACGACTACTAGGCGGCTGATAAATTGAAGGTTGAGGGGAGGGTGATGCGTAACTAGTTTTTTGGGGTGAAGTGGGATAAGTTGCCGAATAAAGCTGCGGACTTTTGGTCGGTGACATGGGCATAAGGACTGGCGGCATGTTGTCAGCACCGTATTGGTAACCTTCTTTATAGAGAATGTAAACCAGATTTAGTTCACTAATCTGGGCTGTATATTCCAAGATAGTTTTGATCGATTGGTACTGCACATTCGCGCTCTCGGCAACTGATCTCTCGTACAGACCATCATTAGGCGCCATCATCAGTTCACAGGCGAGCTTGGAATGAATTGGTACATTGCGTGATTTTTGCATTAAACGCTTAGCTAATAACTTAAATATCCCTTGGTAAGCTTTACGCTCTTCCTCTTTCATCAGGACGTTATAGGCTGGATTAACTAGTTTTGCTAAATATTGGGTGGCGATTTCTTTTTCTTCATCTGAAAAGCCATGAACATCAGGGTGCAGTATGCGAGCAATACTCACATAAACATGACGAATGTAAAAGGGACTGCTGTTAATTGGCAAGCCCAAGGCCGCGTAGTAGTCATGATTGAACTGACTAATACCTCGATCAACGCGGATAAACTGGAGTTTTTGCTCCTTGGGCTGGTTCATGTTGGCTCGCTTTGCCCGTTTTGAAAGTCGATATTATACCAATAAATCGAATGTAGAGATCGAGTCTGCTGAATTTCAATAATTGGCAATATGCCTTAAGTAGCTAGGCATAATAAAACCCAGAACCAGCTTCTTTGGGTTTTATATTTAACAATACTTCGGACAGTTTTGAAAAACGAGAAAAAAAGCTATTCATCGTATAAGGTGCAAGTGTTGAATCAAAACACCAAATGAATAGCATTACAG
>JAYUSC010000104.1:0-2198 GCA_043755885.1 Pseudanabaena sp.
CCCGCGCAGCGGGCGGTACAGATTTGGGTTCTGTTTTTTATTTTTTGAGGGTTTGCCAGCGGATTTTGGGGTTTTGGACGAGGAGTTGAGAGATTGCGATCGCGCCTTTTTTGTTTAAGTGACTGGGGTCAGAAAAAAGATCGGCTTGATTGAGGATCGCTTGAGACAGGTCGAGATAGGTAAAACCTTCACGTAGAGCCAGCTCTTGCATTCTGCCATTGAAAGTAGCTTCATAGCGGCTACGCATTTGATCGAGATAGGTTGTATGTAAGGGCATATTCACGACCAAAAGCTCAATGTTATTGCGCCGACAAAAGTCAACTACATTGGCAAAAGCCTCGAACTGGGAGCCATTGGTCTCAAAATTGCGGTAATCAAGATCGTAGTCGCCTGGGACTTGAGGGAATTTTTGGAAATAGGTGTTGGGATCGAAGATGACATCAAATGCAACAAAGCCCTTGGGATCGAGGGTTGTGACGGTACTGGGCATGGTCGCCGCCAGCAGGGCTTCGCTGTTGCTGAGCATATGTGTATTGCGATCAAATTTCTTGACCAGCGAAGTCCGAACTTCTTGACGCTTGGAAAAAGTGGCAAATAGCAGATCAAAGGATTGGGCGATCGGATTTGGTGATTTGGTAGAGATCTCGGTTGGGTTAGTTATAGGGTTTGGATTAACACCGTTATTTTTGAGCGCCTCCTGCAATTGCTTGTAACCGACGGATGCAGTAATTTCGTCATAGGTAAGGTCGCTGCGGTTGCTATTAAAAGCTCTCAATCCATCTGCCCAAATAATCATCCTTGGCAGTTGGGGGCGTGCGAGAATTTGGGTGATTTGCAGATTGACAACTTTCGCAGTTGCACCATCTATACCGAGATTAAAGACACTGATGTTTGTGTAGCCCTTGTTGTTCAGTGTCTTTTCTAATGTTTTGGGTTCGATCCCGCGTAAGGCTCTGGAACTACCAACAATCAAAACTTCGGGCGATCGCTGTTTATTGGTAATCTGCCAATCAAGTAGGGCTAATTTTTCATTAAATAAAGCAATATTAAAATTGAGGGCGGGTTTATTGGTGAGACGATTTTCGGGAGAATTATCTTGCTGGTTAGCTAGCAAATTGATTTTGGAATCTGCGATCGCAAATTTGGGCGGCTGATCAGGCTGATCATAATTACTAAGATTGCGATCGATTGCGATCGTTGCTCCAACTCCGATCGCCAAACTGGCGATGCAAGCAGGTAAAGAGAGCATTTTCGGTGCGGTTTGCCCCAGCCATTTCAAACCAAATATCACCTGACCAATCTTAAGGATCTTCGCCCCAGTATAACCAGCTAATTTCTGCCCAGAATTAGGCTCTTCTTCGTCCTCGCTGATAAATTCAATGCTCTGCTCTTGGACATTTTCGGCAGCAAATAATTCTTCCTGATTGGGATTCTGGAGTCCGATCGCTAATAGATCAATTTCAAAAGACCAACTTGGCTTCTGCTCACCGATGACGCGGCTCGAAACCGTCACCGATTGAAAATATTCTGATGCACTCACATTTCGCAAAGTATTTAACATCGGCAAGACCATCTCGGCTTGCAAAATCGCGGTGCGCGTCTCACACAACAAATTCAGGCAATTGTTTTGTAATAGCAACTTCAGCTTAGTTTGAGCAAGTTTGGGGGCTAGTTGCGGATCTTTGCGAAAACTGGTGAGCAATGCAGCAATAATTTCAGCAGCGACCAGAGCCGATGGTGCGATCGGCAAATCCAGCCCTAACGCCCATGCATTTCCATGCAACTTGATACGGTGGATGCCTTCAGCGCATAAAACTGAGTGAGCGAGATCCTGTGTACTTGGTGCGATCGCCTCTAATATTTTCGTTGCACAGGTTACTTCGCGATCTTGACTATAAAGATATAAGCAATCCCCTTTTTGCTTGGTATGTGAAAGTTTTATACCTGCCAATTCTTCAGTAAAAATGCTGGTTTTTGGGATTGCATCTGGAATTGCCTCTAGATGTGAATCTGGATTTGTATCTACTGTTATTGGATTTGCATCTAAGGATGTTATTTCCATTGGCTATTTAAAAGGTTCGGCAGCATGAAAAATTTGCTACAAGGTTAGCATGGCTACTTCAACACTGCCAAGAATCGCATTATGTTCAGCAATTCTCATTATAAAAATCGGTTTTTTGAAAGCCCGCCTACGGCGG
>JAYUSC010000105.1:0-5063 GCA_043755885.1 Pseudanabaena sp.
TCAAATTCCGTGTCAGATTTTTAAGCGTCATATAGAACATATAGAGTCTCCTATTAATGACAACCTATTCAAGCTTGTTAGCGAATTGCACGGACAATACTTCGATGCAAATGTTGATGTAACTAGGAATATTGTTGAGATCGTGGCACAGATACTCATGCCACTAGGTCAGCATAGTAACTTCAGTGACGCAGTATGCAAAGCTCTGAAAAAAATGCAGCATCTGGCAAGTAAGGACAATGAGATGTCATTACAGAATAAACAATTGATTCAAGAAATACTTGAACAACAAGTTAACCCTTTACGAAAAGACTTTGCTCCTGTAGAGGATTCCATTTTAAAGGATATGACTTTATCAGCATTGAAGCAAAGCCCACTGAACAATAACCGTAAACAAACGCTTTTTAGAGTTAGGTCTGAAGATGATTCTTCAGTGAGACATCAACAAATTCAATTTCCAATTAGACAGAAGTTCATAAAAGATAATCTTGTAATTAAAGATAAACTCAGTAGTACAACAAGTCCATCTAAGCAAGTAAAGACAGACGAGACAGGCAAACAAAAGTCAGAGCAAGTAGAGGCAGACAAACAAAAGTCAGAGAAGAAACCAGATGTTTATTTGAAGTTGCCAGAATTTGTTGATCTAAGCTACTGGTGCTCCCCTGTCGAGGATCAGCGCGAGTTAAATTCCTGTACTGCTCATACTGGCATTGCCTTGCTCGAATACGCCCAGCGAAAAAGTTCTGGAACCTACATTGATGCTTCGCCCCTATTTCTCTACAAGGTAACTCGTAACTTAATGCAGAAGGAAGGCGATTCGGGAGCCTCTATGCGAGACACAATGAAAGCAATGGTAGCTTTTGGCGTTTGTCCAGAAGAGCATTGGAGCTATGATGAGGCAGAATTCGATCAAGAACCACCTGCCTTCTGCTATTCCTTTGCCGAAAGTTTCAAAGCGCTGAAATATTTTCGTCTGGATCATGGAACGATTTCCAGATCCACCTTACTTGCTCAAGTAAAAGTGTTACTTGCCTCCGAAATACCATGTGCATTTGGATTTACCCTGTATAGTTCAGCCTATGAGGATTCAAATTTTGAACTAGGGCATATTCCCTTACCTACTAGCCGAGACAAAGTGGTTGGCGGTCACGTTGTAGTTGCCGTGGGCTATCACGATCGCAAAATCATCAAGAACAGCAATGGCGATCAATTTGAAGGAGCTTTGCTAATTCGGAATTCTTGGGGAAGCCGATGGGGACAGGGCGGCTATGGATGGATGCCATACGAGTATGTGACTAAAGGTTTGACAGCAGATTGGTGGTCTCTACTCAAAGCAGAATGGCTAGCAAGTGGAAGTTTTGGCGCGGGAGCAAGCGCTTGGGATCGGAATAAAGGAGGAGGAGATGGCGCACCTGGAGGAGGGCAATAGCGTTCAGATGATTTCGCCTATCTATAAAAAGACTTAATATCCCAGTCTCACAGGAGAATAATTGTTGACTTAACTAGATTTGATAATTTGTGTGCATGGTAGCTCTATAGCGGAACCATTGCCGCTTTTTCTAATCGCTATACCATCTCCGAAAGCGTGGATCAAGTTTGGCACTTTTCTCTCGATTACATTTAGCACAAAGGGTTTGGAGATTACTCATATCATTAGCTCCGCCTTGCGCGAGGGGAATAATATGATCGATTTGTAAGCTTTTAGCAGTAAGGTCAATTTTGTGACAGCTTTGACATTGGTAATTGTTACGCTCAAAAATCTTTTCCCTAACTTCAATTGGAATCTTAATACGCTGTGTTTTGTCGTTCATTGTAGATAGCCAGTAATTAAGAAATCTGTACCAATTTGTTGAAACTGCGATCGCAATAAATACATTGCATCAGTCATTAACGTTAAACCCAGATCGTCAATAGGACTAGGAGCCGTAAATCCCCCAATTAACTTAGGCGCAATAAAAGCATAAACTTTTTGTACCATCTTAGCCTTAATTGCGGCTGCGCCTAAGCGCCCTCCACATTCCCATAAAACTGTATTGCAGCCACGCTTACCCAACTCTTGCATCACGAATTCAGGAGATATGTCATTTAGTTCAAGAACTTCAACTTTGCGATCGCAAAGCTTTTGCTTAAGCTGAGGATTGATATTAGGTAGAGTTATTACCAAGGTTTTTTCGGTATCCGTAACATTCCATAAATTCGCCTCATCAGGAAGATCGCAACTTTGCGTAATTACGACTCGCAAAGGAGAATGCCCACTCAATCCATGAGTATTTAAGTGGGGATTGTCCAGCCTAACTGTTTTACCACCTGTGATAATTGCATCACATTCAACGCGCAAATCATGCACCAAATGCCGCGCTTCTGAACCAGTAATCCAATAGCTATGTCCAGAAGTCGTCGCAATTTTGCCATCAAGAGTCATCGCATATTTAAAAATCCCAAAGGGCAAATTCGTTTTCATGCGATAGAAGAATGCTTCATTGAGTTCTAAACATTGCTGCTCTAGCACACCTGTAGTCACTTTTACTCCCGCCGCAAGCAAGCGATCGCGACCAGTTCCAGATACTTGTGGATTAGCATCGATCGCACCAATTACAACCTCACCAATTCCCGCCTTGATAATTGCTTCAGAACAGGGAGGCGTGCGTCCGTGATGATTGCAAGGCTCTAGATTGACATATAGAGTTGCTCCTCGCAGATCTTTGACCTTTTGCTGTGCTGCTCGAATTGCAAATATCTCTGCATGGGGTTCACCAGCTTTGGGATGAAAGCCTTCACCCAATACTTGCCCATCTTTCACAATTACGCTTCCCACCATAGGGTTTGGCGCAGTTTGTCCTCGCGCTTTTTGAGCCAAATCAATACAGTGTTGCATCCAGCGATCGTGCTGTGTTGCTGATTCTTTATCTACTTTTTCTAGCATTTATGGATTGGCTATTAGTTAGGGTTAGGGCAAATGTGGTTGAATATGAGCGATCGCAAAAGCACTATATTCTGCACCAGCATCACAAGACTCCCGAAGTAGGGTAATAGCTTCCTTATCACCTGTCTGGGCAAGACGCAGCAACGCACACAATCGTTTAACATATTTGCTTCGATGAGCTACCAGTTCTTTTCGCCCTTTCATCCCATTCAGATCAAAGATAGTTTCAACAGTTTTACCTAGATCGTCACGACCATAAACACTAGCCAAACTAGCAACAGCATCCCAAGCAAATTCAAGATGCGTATTTGGATCAGGTGCGCCATCAGTTGGATCAATCAGTAGAGGCTCTCCATTTATATCAAGTGGAAAATTTGTGCCTTTGTGACTAGCATCGTTACACACGTCACAGGAAAGCAGCAGATTATCCCATTCAAATGTTAAATCAGGATATTCACTTTTAGGGCGAAAATGCTCGATCGCTCCGTAAGTCACAACTGTAATTTTGCTCTCACAATAAGCACATTTACCATAAAACATTTTCACTAACTCATCTTTAACATGAGGATGACCATATTTAGCCTGTGCATTCTCAACATTTTTCTTTGCTTTTCTGATCTGAGCATCTGTTGTATTAGGGTTACCTTTAAGCAATTGAAGCTCAAGCTGTTGTTGCTTAAGTTTAGCTAACCACTTGAAGGAATGTTTTTGCAGCACAACAGGCTGCTGGCTTCTTGCTACACAAATCAAAGCAAACGCTCCTCCAGAAAAGAATCAATTCGAGATTCAAGGCTATTTGGATCTGGACGATCTCCAAATGGTTGAACCTCTTTCATAAATAACTGAAGTTGTTCGTATTCTTGACTCTCTTCGCCAGCCAAACTTCCATTCTTTCGTTTCAACTGGTGATAACGCTGGATTTTTTTCTCGGTTGGAGGTGAGTAAGTCGAGTGAAGCCCAAACGCTGAACTTCTAAGTGTGCGATCAACACCAGCAGCCAAATCTATATAGGGAACTGATAAAATCTGGATCTGACCATCCACCATATCTAGGCGCAGAGTCAATGCATCTTGTCCTGCACCAGATGCAATTAGAGGGCTATGTGTTGCAACAAAGAATTGAAGGTTTGGGAATACGTCTTGTAGCCACCCTGCAATTTCTCTTTGCCAAGATGGATGTAAGTGAATATCTAATTCATCAATTAAGACCACACCAGATGCTTTTGTTGGATCATCTAAATTAGGAAATGTCTGAAGTAAACGCCAGATCAAGTCGCCAGCTAATGCAATAACGCTACGAAATCCATCTGACAAACCAATGGTTGCTACTTTTTGATTATTCACTAAAAATTCAATCAGACCATCTGATGATACCCCAGCAATTTTCACATCACCAGGAAGCAGTTTTATAATTGCTTCTTCTCCTACCTTTTTCATCTTCTGTGCTGCTATATCATCACTATTTTTAGCAAGACGGTAATCTAAATAAACCATCCATCGCTCAAATGAACTTAACGAATTATCTTCATTAAATTGGGTGAAGAAATTGCTGGAGCGCTTTGGTTGATCAAGGGTTGGTACAATGACTTGGCTTAGGCGTGTAAGTCTCCGAAAAGCTCCATAACCAACGGCAAACCATCCTTGGCTACCTGAGGCAAATGCATTTGCTCTAAGCCAACTTAAAGTTCTTGTAGAATCCTCAACTAGTGCGGGTTCTGTATAGGTTTGCTGTTTGTCTTTGGAAGTCCCAACTTCAACAGCTATAGAACCAGTAACAAAGTAAGACAAAGAAAACGTTTTTCGTGGTCTATCTTCACCAAACGTGCCAATATCTACCTCTTCCTTATGAAGAATTGCAGTAAGCTTACCTAGAATTTGTGGATCACGAACCCAACCAGTAGGACGAGGCAATAACTCCTTAGCGGCTTCAGGTCCAGCAAGAAGCAATCCTAAAGCCTGAAGGATTGTACTTTTTCCAACTCCATTTTCTCCAAGCAAAGTTATCCAAGAGTAGGGCTTTGCTCTATCGCGCCGAACTTTAGGATCGAGTTTAAAACTTATTTCCTGATGTTGGAAGCACTTAATATTAGTGAGAGTGATGCTTTCAACCCACATTAGTATTCTCCTCTAACAACACAAAA
>JAYUSC010000106.1:0-5062 GCA_043755885.1 Pseudanabaena sp.
GAGAATCTCTCATCAAAGCATGGGAATTAACGCAAAAAGTTTTAATTGTCGCCGCACAAGTTTTAATTGGTGATGTGGGCAAAGGACAAATCGCTTACAGTGACGGTGTGGTGAGTAGCCGTAACACTTTTCAGAAATATTACGAACAAGAAGAACTCAAACTCTATATCGATCAAGTGTTAGGCGTAGATTCTGTGCCTGTCGCTCTCGGCATTTATTTTGTATTTCGTGACGAAATGCAAGCGCAAAGCTTCAGAGCATCACGTTTTCGTTCGAGAGCCACCACACCCAGAATCCGACTTGTCTCCAAGCGCTTTGAAGACTATCGCGAATTACTTAATCCCCTTATGGATTTCTTTACAGAGCGAGGCAGATTACCCGTTGGCGAAGAATTGCCAAACTTTGAGCCGTTGCTGACAGAATTTGGAACAGTACGCCGCGCCTTTAACTTGATTGTCAGTGCCACTAATCAAGATGAATGGGATGCGATCGCCGATAAGCGCCGTCAAGATATTTTGGTATTCCTTGCCCTCAGTAATTTTGATAACCCTTATAAACGACTCAAATTAAGCCAACTTCCAACGCAATACCAAACCGATATCAAATCTCTATTCGGCTCTTATCAAGGTGCAAGTACTACTGCTGATCTGATGTTATTTAATTTAGGTAGGGAAGGATTCATCGCTACATGTTGTCGAAACAGCAGAATTGGCAGACTGGATGATCAAGCCCTCTATGTTCACATTTCGGCATTAGAACATCTTGATACTATGCTCAGACTCTATGAAGGATGTGCCAGCCGCACCATTGGTAGAATGGATGGGGCTACTTTAATTAAATTCCATCTGCACAAACCAAAAATCAGCTATCTTTTTTATCCCGACTTTGATCGAGATCCCCATCCAAAGATGCAAGCCTCAATGCAAATTGATCTGAGAGATTTACAGGTTCGTTATCGTGACTATCACAACTCCGATAATCCTCCCGTACTTCATTGCAAAGATGCTTATATCCTTCCCGACTATCCACAGTATGAAAAATTTGCCAAATTAACCAAACAAGAAGAAAGTTGGGGATTGCTAGAAAATATGAGGGACATCTCACTCTGGCAAGGATGGCAACAAAAATTAAAAGAATACTGTGCGGAACTTCAAGGGCATCGTCTTGTCTGGATCAAAGACGCTGACCCAGAGACGATTAAGTGCGTGAAAGCACAACGCAAATCCAAGAAATTAGAAGAAATACATTCTAGCTAATCCAAATCTCCCTTGAATCATAAAAGCATCCTCGTTGCTCAAGTTTAAAATCACCCAAAAGTAAACCTAGCCAAGTTTCGACAATTGGCAATTTCAAAGCCTTTTGCAAATCCATCAAACGCAGAGGAGAAGAATTATTTGTAACACAATGCGCGATCGCCTCAACCCAAGCTGATACATCCTCAGCATGAGCAGTACTAATCGCCCGTTCAAATTCCTCCTCCACACTAAGCAAACTTTCCTGCTCCAAAGCTTGAATCAAAACCTCCTTATCAATTGCGCCAACAATCGAATTACCATGTTTCGTTGGTTCAGGAATCTTCCTAGGTAAACTTTGCAAAGGCTCAATAAACTGGTCAAAATCAACCACCATTGACTGACGTACATAACGATCAAAAGCATCATCAGCCATGATCGGCTCACCCTTTACCGCACGAGAATGTAACTCCTCAAATAAAAAATTAGAGCGATCGCAAAACAAATCAGCAATCTGATGTACTGCTTCTCCTGCAATTCGTAACTGCGATCGCGTATCAAGATCAAGCAGAGTCAAATCCAAAAGCTCAAACACCATTGGTAAATTAACATCTTCAGGAGTCTGTCTCGCAGTCGAAAGGACATCCCATAAATCCAACTCAAGCTGTTTAACTTGCATTGTCACACCGAAAATTAATTTGAATGACAAGGGCAAGGACGCAAAGGACAAAGCCAAGGATCGAGACGTTCTTGGTTAGCAAATTTTTTAATCCCATAATTTGACTCTAACAAAACCAATACTTTCTGCACATAAGTATGTACTTGGGACGCAACCATCCCCGCACAATGGATCGGCGTAATTTCTGCAAACTTCTCTTGACCTTTCCAAACTTGAATCTCGATCGCATGAATGGGTGTATCAGTTCCCGATGGTCGATAAACCACCAACACCGCCCAAAATACTGACGCAAACTCATCAATATTCACAACTAAGTCTTGATTAGTATCAACTCGTTGACGAGAGCGAATCAAATTACGGCGATCGCGATGACGAGCATAGGAACGGCGACTATAGCAAACATTAGGATTCCAACAGCGATCGCCATCATTGCCATGAATTTCTTGAGCCTGAGCCGCCGAAAGCATCGTACACTTTTTACACTTTTCGGGAATGCCTTTGGTCATAGGGAAAACAAATGTGTTATGAATACATATCGTTTACTAGATATACAGCACAAATATAATGGCAATACAAGGAAAACTAGACTTAACCATTAAAATTGGTGAACTCCCTGATGATGTGTCCGTTGATAAAAATGGTTGGAAGTCCTTTGAGTTAGATTGTGATGGTCAAATCTTTAGCGTTACAGTGAAACCTAAAGTATTTAAAAAATTGGAAGATGCACAGGCTAATTTCCCGATGTGGGTAGCGGCGATCGCTGGCAAGATGGGTGAAGCTACTGCGACAGGATTTGTTTTGCTTGAGCCAAATATTCAAGTATTTGAGAAAAAGCCCAAAGAAGCCAAACCTGCTGAAGAAACAAGCCCCAGCCAATAAAGTCAGGCTCAATAGGTGGGTAAGCTTGGTTCAATTGCAATGATTTATATCTTTAGTCCGGTGCAGTCTTGTATTTTTCCACTTGCTAACATTTGCTGAATTGTTCCAACTTTTGAAGGCAAGAATGATACTGCATCTCGATTGCATTCGAGAATTTCGCAAGCATAATGGTCTTTGAGCCTAGCTGTTATCTTTTTGATTGAGCGCTTGAAACTCACAATTACATAACATTTGCTATTTTTAAACAGTGACATTTGGCAATTTTCTGTGTTCATTTTTACATCTCAAATCTTCACAGACTTTTAGCGACAGCGCTTTCCCTATGTAATACTTTTTTTAGAACTTACACATAGACGTGAATACGGGGTACGTTCGCAATCTCATCTCTAGCAAGTTGTTCAATACTGGTAAAAATTGCAACATTTGTTTACGTGGCATAAGGCGATCGGACTTTAGCAATAATCATCACCATCATTTACTCCAACTTTTCTGCCGCCTTCAAAAAAGCCCGTTTCGCCGCAATCTTATTCTTGCGATTGGTATAACGCCTAAAACTTCTCACATCCCGATGTCTTGTCAACTCCATCGCCAAAGAAGGATCTAACTCATATTTCACAATCAAATTCGTCGCAAACGTATGTCTACCCCGATGCGAATGCAAATCAATCCCTGTCTTCTCAGCCAAATCATCCATCACATGCCGAATCCCCCAATAGGTCAACCGCTTACCCTGACTGCGATTAGAGCAAGACACAAACAAAGCACTATTAGGCAATAACTCCCCTTCTTGCGCTCCCCTCCAATCCAAATAAGCATCCAAATCCTGAATACCCAACTTCGTCAAAGGAACTTCTCCCTTACTATCCCACTTTGCCTCCTTAATCACCAATTCCCCATTCACATAATCCTCAACATTCAGACGACAAACCTCCTCCGCCCTCAACCCATGTAATAAAATCGAAAACAAAGCCCGATCTCGCAACATCACTTTACTTAAAGCCATCGCCTCATAAATCCGCAACACCTCCTCATCTTCTAAATCCTTTGCCACAGGATCTGGCAATCTCTCCTGCTGAATCCCAATCGTCGGATCAGCCGTTACATATTCTGACAGCAACATCCATCGATAAAACGACTTCAAAGTCCGCAACACTCGATTCACAGAACACAGTGCTAGTTTACGTTCCTTCAGCAAAAAAGTTTTAAATTGTGTCACTTTACGCCGACTCACATCCACCCAAGTCAGATCGCACCAATCCATAAATATCCGCAAGTCCGCTTGATAAGCCTTACGACTTTTCGGCTGCAAAGACCTTGACGCTAAAAACTCATCAACTCGTGATTGGCGTAGGTCTGTAGTAGCGATCGCTTTGGGCGGTTCACTGTAAACAACTAAAATTGGCTCTGGAATCGACATAGCAACATCAAGTGTAGTTTATTAAGACGCGAAAAAAGCGATCGTTTTCAAGATCGAAAGCCCAATTTGTCACATAATTGTCTTAGAGCAAATAAGTGCCAATTCTGAACGTTGATTCGATCCTTCTGCAGATAGGTTACGCGATCTCATTATGACGATCAAAAATTATCAAGAATCTGAGATTTTTGGCGACGGCTCGGTTGCAGTTGGTAGCCTTGGACATGGCAGAAGAGGCTATCGCATCGTGGATGTTTTAACTACTGACAAACTAACCGATCATCAGATTGCTGCTAAGGTTCGAGAATATTTTCATGACCATCATCAACACCAACATATCAAGAAACAAAATTGAGTAATGCAATAGTTCCCATCATTCATGCCGTGCGAGATCCTTCATTAAAGGCGATCGTGCAAAGGATTACGCCGCTCTTTTATAGCGAAGGAGCAAACTTAACGCTTGATCGCTCGGCTCATGTGCGGGCAGGATCTAGCCTAAGTTGGTTTGGCGATCGGCTAGCCTTGATTCAAGACGATGCCAATTTCCTTGTCCTAATTGAGCCACATACCCTTCAGGTTGATACAATTTGCTTGCCTGTAGGCGAGGGGGGACTGCGCGAATTTGACGATTTACGAGGAAATAAGCAGTTTAAACTAGATTTGGAAGCCTGCGTCACTGTTCCTACAGAAGAGGGAGATCTCCTCCTCGCTTTCGGATCTGGCTCAACTCGGTATCGCCAGAAAATTGTCATTCTACAAGAGTCTAGTACGGCAACACCTATCCTTGTAGAAGTAGAAGCACTATACGAACAAATCCGTAACAACATCATGTTTGCTGGTAGCGAACTCAACATTGAA